>WQXP01000019.1 GCA_009784765.1 Oscillospiraceae bacterium
AGAAGCCGCAGGTTTAGCCGCAGCAGTTCGCGGTGCGGGAGAAGGCGTAGCAGTCGCTACTTTCGCAGGTTCTGCCGCAGGGGCAGCGGGTTTCGCCGCAGGAGCGGCAGGTTTTTTAGAATTAGCCATGATTTTTATGTGTCCTTTCTTTATTTAGAGCTATTTAGTATGTGGTACATTTCAATTATACCATATGTTCGACAATAATGCAAGAGCTTTTCGCAAAAATTACATTTTTTTTGAAAACATTTCAATCCAAAAACTGTCAACTGTCGTTGCGGGCGAACGGTACGGTCGCCCCTACTGTCAATTGTCAACCGTAAGCGCGAATCCGCAGAGGTATTTCTAACCGCGCCGCAATCTCACGGCATCGCTCTTCGTTCCAGAACGCCTCACACCCCGGAAAAGCAACCACGCTGAACTGCGTCCGGGCGAACCCCCTGCACTGCTCTGCAAAAGCCAACACCGCCGCGAAAGCCCTGCCCGCCTCATAGGGCGTGCAAGTTGCGCGCTGATAATCGGCGGCATTATCGGAGTTAAGGCTAATCGAAACGGCGTCAAAAATCGCGAGCCGCGTTATGTCAAACTCAGGATTAAACAGCGAAACAAGCCCGTTAGTGTTCAGCCGCACAGGAATTTCACTCCGCGATTTAATGAACGCGCAAATTTCGACAACATCATCTGCACGTTCGAGCGGCTCGCCGTAACCGCAGAAGACTATTTCGCGAATGCCGCATAAATCCTGCTCCTCAAACTTGGAACAAACCTCCTGCACAGTCGGCTCGCGGGGAAGCCAAAGCGAGGCTGCATCTCCGACTCCGTCGCCGTTTTTGCGAATGCAGAAAACACAGCCGCACCTGCAACGATTGGTGATGTTGACATACAGCGCATCGGCGAGCTTGTAAAAGATTGTCATGAGCGTTCGCTGATAGAGGGGTATTGCCGATGTTTGCTGACATTCTTATAAGCAGGGCGAATAATCTTGCCGCCGCCGATTATTTCCTCAATTCGGTGAGAACACCAGCCCGCAATCCTCGCGATTGCGAAAATAGGCGTAAACAGCTCCTCAGGAAGCCCGAGCATCTTATACACCAAGCCGCTGTAGAAGTCTACATTCGCGCTTACTCCCTTATACATCTGCTTCTTTTCGCCGATTATGCGCGGCGCGAGTTTCTCAACCATCGAATACAGCGCGAACTCTTCTTCCATGCCCTTATCTTTCGAAAGCTGTTCCACATACTGCTTAAAGAGCGTTGCACGCGGGTCGGACAACGAGTAGACCGCGTGTCCCATTCCGTAAATCAACCCGGACTTATCGAAGCCTTTCTTGTCAAGGCAGTCCACGAGATACTGCTCAATCGCCTTCTCATCATTCCAGTTGGCGATTTTCGCCTTGAGGTCATCGAACATCATCGAAACCTTGATGTTAGCTCCGCCGTGTTTCGGGCCCTTGAGCGAACCGAGTGCCGCCGCAACAGTCGAATAAGTGTCCGACCCCGACGACGTTACCACCCGCGTCGTGAAAGTCGAGTTATTCCCGCCGCCGTGGTCCGCATGAAGAACTAACGCAATATCAAGGATTTTCGCTTCCACCTCAGAAAAGCCGCTGTCTTTGCGGAGCATATAGAGTATATTCTCCGCCGTAGACAAGTCGTCCTTGGGCGAATGAATAAACAAGCTCTCATTCGCGTAATAGTGGCGAAACGCCTGATACCCGTAAATCGCAAGCCGCGGAAAACGCGCAATCATCTGGAGCGACTGCCGCATGACGTTCTCAACACTAACATCATCTGCCATGTCATCATAAGAGTACAAAGTCAAAATACTGCGTGCAAGAGAGTTCATCATATCCTTGCTCGGGGCTTTGAGGATTACATCACGAGTAAAGCTCGCAGGTAAGACGCTGTATTTGTTGAGCTGCAAACGAAAGTCTGCGAGTTGCGCAACAGTGGGCAGTTCGCCGAAAAGCAAGAGGTAGGTAGTTTCTTCAAAGCCCATGCGATTTTCGCGGCTGAACCCCGACACTATTTCCTCAATATCATATCCGTGATAATAGAGTTTCCCCTCACAAGGAATCATCTCACCGTCGTCGATGATGTAAGACTTGATTTCGGCGATTCCCGTAAGCCCTGCGAGAACACCCTTCCCGCTGACATCGCGCAGACCGCGCTTAACATCGAACTTAGGATAGAGCGACGGGTCAATGGCGAGGTTGTTTTTGCAAATCGCAGAATAGTCGATTATTTCTTTGGTGATTTCATTAGAAACCGCTGTACCTGTTGTCGTTGGTATGATTGACATATTTCCACCTCTTTCTTTTCACTTTATACGTATAATCTTTTATATTATATCATAATTCAATTGTCTTGTCAATGCGTTTTCGAAAAAGTATGAAAAACTTAAATAAATTTTCAATAGCTATTGAAATTTATAAAGAACTGTGTTATAATAGCAAAAGAAGAGCAACTCGCAAGGGCGGGCTTTGCCCGTCCGCAGAGTTGCTTGACAAAGCAACGTTTATATGATATAATAAATACATCCATATGATTTACTAAGGAGTTATCATAATGAAAATCATCAAATCCACTACTTATGCCGTTATCGACACAGACCCCTTCGATTTCCCCCGCCCCCTTGAGTTTGAGCTTCTGTGCGGAAACGCGCTTCTTGCAACTTACAAGGTTTTAGAAAATGAGCAGGTTGACTATCGCTTCAACACCAAAGCAGGCGAGAAAATACTGACGAGTACCAACCGCCCTCTTGAACTCAAGGACATTTATTTCCTTTTCTCGAGCAGGGTTTTCCCCGACAAAACGCCCTTCACGCAAGCTGAGTTGACGCGCTTCGGGCTGACAGAGTATAACCCTTATGAAATCCTGAGGCGAACTCACGGGATTATGCCCGCTGACCGCTACTGGATTCGTTTCGCAGGGGAAGATTTGACTCATAAAAAAGCCCTTGAGTGGTGGGGGGAGTATTACAAACCCGTTGAAGAGCAGCAGCTCCCCGAAATCGCGGAGTTACCTGCCGCGAAAACACCCCCGCAACCCGAACATGAAGACTTGTCGGGGTTTGACACGCTTTTCAGCCTTGACGCGATTTTAGAGCAAAAGTCGAACGAGTACAGCAGTATTAACGACGTAGGCAGCATTCTGCGTTCGAACAAGACTGATGTGTCTAAACTCGCCGCGAATATTGACAGTACCCCCATTACCGAATCCGCATTCGCACCGGGGAGACCCATGCCGCCCCCGCCTCCTGTTGCTTAGTGAAATGCTTAAAAAGACCAAACCCAAGCTCAAATTAAATCTCATTAAATCAAAAAAGGGACGCTTATTGCTTGCGTCCCTGTTTGTATTTTCGGTTATAGCAGTACTCCTGCTTTTCTTGCATTCGCGGATTTTAGAAATCACCGTGTACGAGTTCGCTCATGAAAGCGTCGCCGCGCCTTTCACAATCGCGTTTATCGCCGACCACCACAACACTAAATACGGCGCGGAGCAAGAAAGCCTCCTTACTCTCATTCGTGAGGGCGAACCCGACTTAATCCTGCTTGGCGGCGACATATTCTGCCACGTCGGCAATGGAGAGGAGTCGTGGCATCTCGTTCACGGATTACTGCAACTTGATGTGCCTGTGATTTACGTCAGCGGCAATCACGAGATGAACCGCTCCGACCTTTACTCGATTACGCAGCAATTGCGCAGGCTCGGTGTGATTGTTCCCACAGATGAGGCGATTGTTCTTGACATTCGCGGAAACACAGTCGCTGTTGCGGGGCAGAACATTCACCGCGACGGCGAGGTTTTTAATGCCGTGTCCGACGACGCTCTCACAATCATGCTGACGCATTTTCCCGAAATCGCAAAGTTTTACTCCGACTTCGACCTCATTTTCGCGGGGCACGCCCACGGCGGGCAAGTTCGAGTGCCTTTGCTCTTCCCGAACGGGCTCTACGCCCCCGGTCAAGGGCGATTCCCCGAATACACAGGCGGGAGTTACAGCCTTGAGGGCGGCTGCACACTAATCGTGAGCCGCGGGCTCTCTGTTGAACGCTCGGCGGCGTTTCGCCTGTTCAACCGCCCGGAGCTGGTGTTTGTGGAGGCTTCGTGAATCACCCCCGAAAATAAACCTTCGCTAACCGCGCCAACCGCTTCTTGTGTGCGTTTTTGAACCAATCTTTCTTCATTCGCCAAATCCAGTTGCTCGGCAGAACTTTCCCGGGCACGTTCATTCGCGCCGAGTCGTCAAGCCCGATTATATCCTGCATCGGAATAATCGCCATACCCGCACTTGAGGCATATAAACTGCGGATACACGCCCAATTGAGCGGCTCGAACAAATGCGGCTTTAAGTAGCCTTTGAGCATATCGAGAGTCGCTTTATCTGCGGCTTTTATAAACCCGAAAATCGTGGAGTTATCATGAGTCCCCGTATACACCGCCATATTGTTGATGTAATTGTGGGATAAATGTTCGTTGTCCTGCGCGACATAGCCTAAGAGCCGTTTTCGTCCCGGTGCCGACGCAGAGTCCACCACAAGGTCGGACGGCGTTGAACCGTTCATTCCGAATTGCAGGATTTTCATGCCCGGGTAGCCTGTCGCCGCAAGAAGCTCTTTCACGCTGTCGAAAAGCTCGCCTAAATCCTCCGCAATAATTGCGGGATACTCTCCGGCGGGAACGACTTTCGCTGCGTTAATCGCGTTAAACAAGTCCATTCCCGGGCCATTGAGCCATTTGCCGCCTACTGCGGTTTTATCGCCGTAGGGAATCGCCCAATAGGTATCAAAAGCGCGGAAGTGGTCGATTCTCACACAATCATAAAGCGCGAGTGCTTTCTTGACTCTGCGAATCCACCAAGCGTAACCGTCGGCTTTCATTGCTTCCCAATCATAGAGAGGGTTGCCCCAAAGCTGTCCTGTTTCTGAGAAGTAATCGGGGGGGACTCCTGCCACTGCTCGCGGCTTGCCGTCTTCGGTGAGTTGGAACAACCCACGATTATAATACACGTCTGCGCTGTCATAAGAAGCGTATATGGGAATGTCGCCTATGATTTTTACGCCGTTCTTGTTGGCGTATCGCCGCAGTTGCGACCATTGGCGATAGAAAAAGAACTGTACGAACTTCCAGAATTCAACTTCGTCGCCATTCGGTGCAGAGGCAGATGCCCACTCGTCCCACGAAACGCCGCCATTAGCGGTTTTATTCGCCATGAACACCGCGTAATCGTTCAGCCAGTCCTCCTCCTCTTTAACGAACGCAAGATACGCCACATTGAGGGCGTTTCCCGTCGCTTTAGTCACGAATTCTTTATGAGCCTCCTGCAATAACGCCATTTTGCTGCGTGAGACCTTCTCGAAATCCACGAAGGTCGGGTCTGCGCCATAATCGGCGCTCTCACAGGCTTTTTTAGACAACAGCCCATTCGCGACTAAGTCGTCAAGGTCGATTAAAAGCGGCTCGCCCGCAAACGCCGAATAACTCTGATAAGGGGAGTTTCCGTACCCCACAGGATTAAGGGGCAGAACCTGCCAGTAAGTCTGCCCTGCACTCACGAGTGCATCGACGAACTCCTCTGCGGCTTTGCCCAGTGTCCCGATTCCGTAAGGGGACGGCAATGAGGTTATGTGGAGCAGAACTCCTGCTGTTCTTTTCATAATGTTACCTACCTGTATTTGTATAATGATACCTGTTCGAACCCGTCTAAGAGCGTGTCGGCGCAATCGAAAGCTTTTGCAAGCCCGAGAGCGACGCATTCAAGAGGATTTGCGGCTAACTCACAAGGCGCGTGAGTATGAAAAGCAATCAGCTTGTCAAGCCCGCCGAGCATCGCGCCTCCCCCCGTCAGAAGAATCCCGCTTTGCAGAATATCACCGACTAATTCCGGCGGCGCAGTTTCGAGAACGCCCTTCACACAAGCGACAACTTCCATAGCACAAGGATACAGTGCCTCATATAAATCCACTTGGCTGATTTCTAAAGCTTGGGGCAACCGAAGCACAAGGTTCTGCCCCTTAATGACTGCGGTGGTCTGCTTATTCGGTTCGAAAACATTCCCGATTTGCCGCTTGACTTCATCAGCGGTTTTTTCGCCGATGAGCAGCTTATACTTGTTCGAAAAGTGCCGAATAATCGCACCGTTGAACTTGTTCCCTGCCATCTTGAGGGAAGATTCGCTCACAATCCCGTTGAATGACACAATGGCGACATCTGTCGTGCCTCCGCCAATGTCTACGACCATTTTCCCGAAAGGCTGAGTAATATCAACCCCCGCTCCGAGAAGCGCGGCAATGGGCTCTTTGATAATAAAAACTTTTCTTGCCCCCGCTTTAAGTGCCGCTTCAATAACAGCGCGATTCTCCACATCAGTAATCGCGGAGGGGACGCAAATGATAATCTGCGGCTTAACCATGAGGTTGCGGCTGGCTTTCTGCACAAACTCCCGAACAAGGAGCATAGTCATATCATGGTCGGAGATTACGCCGTCTTTAAGGGGCTTAACCGCGAGAATATGCTCAGGTGTCCGCCCGAGCATTTTATATGCCTCATGCCCGACAGCAATGACTTCGCCTTTCTTCTTGTTATACGCAATCACCGAAGGTTCATCTATAATCAGCTTTTCGCCGAGAGTAATAATCACGTTCGCCGTGCCGAGGTCTATTCCGATGTCGTTTGATGATGCCATGTATTATTTCCTTTCGCTTCCTCTCTCGTTTCTGCGCGGCAGTCGCTTCACGAAAGCCGGAGTCAGCAATCCGCGATTCTTGAGGTATTCTCTCATGCTCTCAACAGTATTGTCGCATTCACCGCGAATATGCGCCTGTAAAAGAAGCTCGAGTCGTTCGCCGATTATGCCGCCCTTAAAGCCGAGTTTCACCAACACCTCCCCCTTGAACTCCATCTTGCGCAGAGTGAAGCACTCATCTTTGTCGATTACATCAAGGGCGATTTGCGCGGCTTCATATGAGCCTTCGCGAATGTTGGCTATACGGAAGAAAGTTTCCTCACCATAACGCGACAACATCTGCTTAACCACGATTCTGTCCGCTTCAATGGGGGGCAAGCCGTAGTTGCTAATCAGCGGGGCAGTGAACTTACAAGTCGCGTTACTGTATTTGAGCCGCTTGAGGGTATTACACGCTTTGTTCTTGCCTAAATGCGCGAAGAGGAGTGCAAGCCGCGTGATTCTGTCGGCAGGGGCATTATTGAGCCTGTGCAAATCCGCATCGGCGATATTCGGGACAAACTCCGCGAATATATCGCGATACTCGCTGATTAAATCGCCCACCCCGAACCCGCAAATCAACTTGCTGAGTTCTGCCATCACACGCTCCCGCGAGACATTCTTGAGCAAAGCCCGTTGTTTACGCGCCGCTAACGCCGTTTCGCTCTCAATCGTGAAGCCGTAGACAGCCGCAAAGCGTAAAGCGCGGAGTATTCTCAGGGAATCTTCCGTAAAACGCTCTGTCGGAACGCCTACAGCGCGGATTATGCCGCCGCGCAAGTCTTCCTGTCCGCCGAAATGGTCGATTACACCCGCCTTGTCCGAGTATGCCAGCGCATTCACGGTGAAATCACGGCGGCAGAGGTCGTCGCGCAATTGGCTTGAGAATGTAACACTGTCGGGTCTGCGTCCGTCGGAATACTCGCCGTCTGCTCTGTAAGTGGTAATTTCATAAGGAATACCGCCCATAACCACAGTGAGCGTTCCGTATTTCTCCCCCGTCGCGATTATTCTCTCCCCTGCGAAGACTTCTTTCATCTGCGCGGGAACAGCGTCAGTCGCTATGTCATAATCATAAGGAGTCAGCCCGAGGAGCAAATCGCGGACACAACCGCCGACTGCATAGGCTTCAAACCCCGCGTCCTCAAGCATTTGTATGATTATTTGTACGTTATCAGGCAAAGTCATTCATTAAACTCTCTGCTTTCTCTATGATGTTCTCTGCGCTTTCGCCGCCCGGAAGCAAGAACTCGCCGTCCTTATAGCGGATTTTCCCCGCGACCATAGTCATCTTAACACAGCTCGTGTCCCCCGAGTAGACGATATTCTTGACAATGTTGTTGAACGGCCGCATACTCGGGCGGTTGAGGTCAATCAGGACTATGTCAGCTTTCTTGCCGACTTCAAGGCAGTCGCAATCGGGCAGCCCCATAGGCTCCGCAGAACCAGCAGTCGCCCACTCAAGCGCGTTCAAAGCAGGGCAAGCCGCCGCGTCATTGCACGAATGCTTCTGTAACGTGCAAGCAAGGTGCATTTCGCGGAACATTGACAGCGCGTTGTTACTCGCAGGGCCGTCAGTCCCGAGTGCTATATTAACGCCTTGTTTCTTCATTTTGCACAGCGGGGCGATTCCCGATGCTAATTTCAGGTTAGAACCGGGGTTGCTGACAACCCAAACATGATTACGTGCCAATGCGTTTATGTCCATGTCTGTAACATGAACGGCGTGGAACACTCCGCCGCCGTGGTTCCACAGCCCGAGTTCCTCAAACAACGCCGAGGGTGTCTTGCCGTGGCGTTCAACACATTCGGCGTGTTCCCGCGCAGTCTCGGACATATGCGTGAATACAGGTGCTTTGTACGACTGCGCCATTTCGGCGATTGCTTTCATGTTCTCGATTGAGTTTGTGTACTCGGCGTGGAAACCAAGCTGATAGTTCACGAGTTCGTGGCTGTTTCGATACTTTTCGTAAAAATCCCGCATAAGCGTGGGAGTAGTCCCGAAATTGTTCGCCGAACCGCACATGATAATGCGGAATCCCATGTCTTTCGCTGCGCTCGCCACCGATTCAGGCTCGAAGTACATATCGAACGCCGCAGTCGTCCCCCCCGCGAGATACTCTAAAATCGCGAGTTTCGTGAAAGCGTAGATGTGTTCAGCGTTCAGCTTGGCTTCTTGCGGAAATACCTGTTCAAAGAGCCATTCTTGCAGCGGCAGGTCATCAGCGCGAGAGCGCAGAAAAGTCATCGCCGAATGAGTATGCGCGTTCTTGAATGAGGGTATGAGCAGATTGCCGCCGCAGTCGATGTCCGTTTCGAAAGTCGCGTCGCAGTCTTTCTTACAGAAGTGCTCACAGATTTTCGTGATTACGCCGTTTTCAATAAGCATTGCACCGTTCGGGGTAATGCTCATGTCTTTGTTTAAGATTTTAGCGTTGTAGAGTCTTGTTGTCATCAGTACGCCTTCCTTCCTTGGCAAGCAACCCTCCGGACGGGCAAAGCCCGCCCTGCGGGATTGCTCTTAGTACGCCTTCCCCCAATATAACATTATACTCGCGGGTTCGCCGCAACATACGCATTTGTCGCTGATTTGCTCCTGCTCGAAAGGAATACAGCGCGAGCCTACTCCCGTAGTCGCCTTGACTTGTGTCTCACAGGCTTCAGAGCTGCACCACATAGCTTTCACGAAGCCGTCGCCGTTTTCGCTGATTGCCAAGCTGATGTCGTCCATAGTCCTGCAAGTATAAGTCCGCGATTCGATATTCGCGGCGACTTTGTCGAACAGCCCCCGGGCTAATTGCGCCAAAAGCTCACTTGTGGAAGCCTCTAACGAGTCAAGAGCCACAAAGGCTTTTTCACGAGTGTCGCGACGAACTATTACACACTGATTAGCCTCAATGTCTTTCGGCCCGATTTCTAAGCGCAGAGGAACGCCCTTCATTTCGTATTCGGCGAACTTCCATCCCGCTGAATTGTCCGAGTCGTCTAACTTCGCTCTGAATCCCGCAGTTTTAAGCCGCCCGAGAAGCTCATTCGCTTTGTCGAGTACGCCCTCTTTATGCTGCGCCACAGGAATAATCACAATCTGCACAGGCGCGACTGCAGGGGGCAGAACTAATCCCGAGTCATCGCCGTGTGCCATAATAATCCCGCCGATTAGCCTTGTACTCACTCCCCATGAAGTCTGGTGCGGGTGTTTGATTGTGTTGTCTTTGTCGGTGAAAGTAATGTCGAAAGCTTTCGCGAAGCCGTCGCCGAAGTAATGAGAAGTCCCCGCTTGCAGAGCTTGCCCGTCGTGCATGAGTGCCTCTATGCAATAGGTTGACACTGCCCCCGCAAACTTGTCAGATTCGGTTTTCTTGCCCTTAATTACAGGCATATTCAAGTCCTCGGCGCAGAAGTCTGCATAGACGTTCAGCATTTGCTCTGTCTCTGCGACTGCTTCCTCGGCAGTCGCGTGAATGGTATGACCTTCCTGCCACAAGAACTCTCGGGAACGCAAGAAAGGACGAGTAGTCTTTTCCCAGCGGACTACCGAACACCACTGATTGTAGAGTTTCGGCAAATCGCGGTAGGATTTCACCACGTTTGAGTAATGCTCACAGAACAGGCACTCCGACGTCGGGCGAACGCACATACGCTCTGCCAGCGGCTCAGAGCCGCCGTGAGTCACCCACGCGACTTCCGGGGCGAACCCGGCGACGTGGTCTTTCTCCTTGTCGAGTAGGCTTTCGGGAATAAACATAGGCATATAGACGTTTTCATGCCCCGTATCTTTGAAGCGGCGGTCTAAAAGCCGCTGAATATTCTCCCAGATTGCATAGCCGTAAGGGCGGATTACAAGACAGCCCTTAACGCTTGAGTATTCGATTAGTTCTGCTTTTTTGACTATGTCCGTGTACCACTTCGCGAAGTCGGTGTCACGAGAGGTGATTTCCGATACGAGCTTTTTGTTATTGTTGTTGTTTGCCATGATTTTTAAGTCATCTCCTTAGAAAATTTTAGTTCCTTTTCACTATTATACAACATTTAATAAAAAATTTCAAGCTTTTTTTATTAAAGGGGTTTAATTTTTTCAAAAAATGTGCTATAATAGAAAACAGTGTTCAAAAATAATTCAATCGAGGTGATATACTTTGGCTTTCGAATCCTTACCCGGCGTGAAAATAAGAGACCCTGAGGCTAAACGGATTTATATCATTGCTGACTTTTTTTCCGTCTATGACAGCTACACAAGTTCGATTACTGCTGATGAAGATGAGCATTCTCTGCCGGAGATTTATAACTGGTCAGACTTCAGCTCTGTCTCTGAAACGCGAAATTCCTTCATCTTCAGAATCACCGCCGACAAAGATAAACGAACAGGGGCAATAACCGGGGAAGCGAAAGAGTTCGTAATCCCCGCGAAATTAGTGTCGGACCCTGCGGTTTGGCTTCGCTTACGTGCGATTGTCGAAGGCGCGATTGCCGCGAACCCTGATGTTGATTACAGCTACGGGCATCGAATCCTCCCGCCGAAGACGCTGTGTTCAGGGTGCGATGTTTCGAATGAGGCGTACATTGCTACTGCCATTTATGA
>WQXP01000020.1 GCA_009784765.1 Oscillospiraceae bacterium
CGTTTATATGGCACCGTCGTTCGGGATTGATTTGTTTATGTACCGCGTCGAAGATGTTGATTTCAACAGCGGCACGGTGAACGGGCGGTTCTTCAAAGAGGGGAAAGTGGTGAACAAAACTGTGCCTGTTCCGAAGCTTACTGACAATCGTGTGTTAAACAAACGAAACGCAGGTTTGCATGAATTTTTCGAGAAGTTAGCCCCTCTGTCCTATTGTCCGCGGGCGCGAGTTAATATAAGCAAAATCAAACAGTATCGACTATACTGCGAAAACCCTGAACCGCGTTTTGAAGCTTATGTGATTCCCACCATAGAAATAGGGGTAGCACAAGAGTTGGAAGCCGCTTTCGGGCAACTGAAAACCGGGACGATTATTCTCAAGAGTGCCCACGGGAAAATGGGACGTGACATTTCGAAAATAACACAACTCGATGGCGGGAACGCTTATGAGGTCAGCAAGGAAGGGCAAACATCACAGCTTAGACGCGAGGAGCTTTCGCGATTTTTTGAAGAGCAGTCTCTCATTGTTCCTCTCGTGCAACCCTGTGTAAACAGCCGTGCCCAAAGCATGGGCGGTGCGCCTTTCGACATTCGTATAAGAGTTCAGCGCATTAACTCCACGAAATATATGGCGGATATATACCCGCGAATTAACGCGAACGCTTCGGCGATTGCGTCGAACATTCATCGAGGCGGGTTTTCTATGCCTTTAGATGCGTTTTTGCACTTGGAATACGGCGAACAAGCTACAGAAGTCAAAGAAAAATTAGATGATTTGGCGCGGCATTTTCCGCGATATTTTCAGCAGTTCTTGGAACGCCCTTTCTTTGATTTGGGAATAGATGTCGGGGTTGACCGCCGCGAAGACGGGAGCCTGCAACCTAAGATTTTCGAAGTCAACGGGCTTCCGGGGGGCTCGGGGTATTTAGGTGAGCGGACAGGAATAAACAGCGTGTTTGCAACCCTTGAGTATTACTGCTATCTGTGGAATCGCTTCATAGACGACACTCACCCCGATTATGTGGGGTTGACGGCGCAGGACAGAGTTGTTAAGTAGGCAAAAATAGAGATAGGAGGGCAGACAATGCTAATCTGCCTTGATTGCAAGACAAAACACGGCAAGAAGCGGCTTTTTCGCAGAAACCCGAAAGTCTGCGAAAAGTGCAGCTCAAAGCTTACTAACGTGTATATGTATGAAGACTTAAATGTCCATACTGTGCGAACGCCTTACGGGAACCCGGATAAATGGGCGCAGTCCACTTTGCCTAAACCCCATAACTTTGATGAATTAGTCGAGATTTATACGATTGAGCCGGGTAAATTCACGGACGGCAACAAATCCCGCTATCCTCGAGAGCGGATTTGGCTTCATGACTTATTAGACGACAAGGAAATCCTCTACAAAGTCGATGTACTCGGAACTTTTAACCTCAAGCTCGGCGGAGTTCGTCGAACACGGGGCATTAAAGAAGCTCAGCATATTTTTGTTCGCAAGGAAGATGAGAAGGCCGCTCGCAGGCTAATGCGCAAGTATGAACGTGCAGCGGCGGTCAGCGAAAAAGTGGAATTCAGCATGGAAGAAGCACTCGAACAAGTTCGATTAGACACGGGGTTCGCTGAGGAGTTCGGGGAGGAGCAAATCAACACCTTCGATATTGATAATCTGCCGCAAATACAGTGTCCTCACTGTGGAGTTGCGTGCGATACCGATTATGAAAAATGCCCGAAATGCAAAGGGAAATTATATCTATAGGGAGTAATAACATGAATCTAAAGAGAACACACTACCTCGGTAAAATCACTGAGAGCGACTCGGGCAACCAAGTTCGTATTGGCGGCTTTGTTAAGCGAATCCGCGACAAGGGCGGGATTATCTTCATCGACCTGCGGGACAAAACGGGCGTAGTCCAGCTTGTCCTTGACGACACAGTCCCCGGGGAGTTGTTCGAGAAAGGGAAAACAGTCCGCAGTGAGTATGTGCTTATGATTGAGGGGGTTGTACGCTCTCGGGAAAGTGTCAACGCTGATATGGCGACAGGGGCTGTGGAAGTTTTAGTATCGGGGCTTGAGGTCTTGTCGAAAGCCCATACTCCGCCTTTTGAGATAAAAGACGAAACTAACGTGGACGAAAACTTGCGCCTCAAATATCGTTATCTTGACTTGCGCCGAAAAGAACTTCAAGACAACTTAATTCTGCGCCACGAAATTGCACGAGCGGCGCGGGAGTATTTCTATGACAACGACTTCATCGAAATAGAAACGCCGACGTTCATGAAAAGCACCCCTGAAGGCGCGAGGGATTATTTAGTTCCGTCGCGGATTCATAAGGGGAAGTTTTACGCGCTGCCCCAATCTCCTCAGATTTACAAACAGCTCCTCATGATTGCGGGGTTCGACCGCTATATTCAGCTTGCGCGGTGTTATCGCGACGAAGACCTCCGCGCTGACCGTCAACCGGAGTTCACGCAAATCGACCTTGAGATGTCTTTCGTTGATGTCCCGGACATTCTCGAAATGCTTGAGGGGTTTATTGCTCATGTTATGCGCAAAGTTAAGGGAATTGAAACTGCGCTACCCCTTTCGCGATTGACTTATGATGAGGCTATGGCTCTGTACGGCTCTGATAAACCCGACACGCGGTACGACATGAAAATCGTTGACATTTCCGCACTGATTGAAACATTCGCGGCAAAAGCCGATTTGCAGACGTTCGCGAGGATTGGAATAGTTGCCAAAGGCGCGGCGGCGGCTCTGACGCGCAAGGAAATAGATAAGCTCAGCGAGTTCGCTAAAGGCATAGGCGGCAGGAGTTTGGCTTTTATCAGATGGGTTGACGACGTTCCCGCTTGTTCTTTCGGAAAGTTCATGGGTGAGGGCGACTTGGCGAAACTCTGCACTGCTCTCGGGTGCGCGAAGGGCGATGTCGCGCTGATTAGCACCGATAACGCGATTTTAGGAGCAGTCCGCAAACAAGTCGCGGAGCAGCTCAATCTGATTCCCTCGGGGCAGTACAACTACGTTTGGATTACAGATATGCCTTACTTTGCCTATGAAGATAGTGTCAAAATCCCTATGCACCACCCTTTCACTTGTCCCACCGACGACTCCATGCAGTATGCGAAAGCTTACGACTTAGTCATAAACGGGGTGGAACTGCTCTCGGGTTCAATTAGGATTACCGACTATGAACTCCAGCAGAAAGTCTTTGCGGAGCTTGGGCTTACGGACGACGAGATTGAGGAAAAGTTCGGGTTCTTGGTGGAGGCTTACAAATACGGCGCGCCACCTCACGGAGGGGCAGGAATCGGGTTAGACCGCCTCGCGATGGTGCTGTGCGGCGAAAACGGCGCAGACAGCTTACGCGATGTTGTGGCGTTCCCGAAAATTAAGGACGCAAGCGAGCCTATGTCAGAGTGCCCTGCGATTGTCGGGGAAGAGCAGTTAGCTGAGTTGGGAATTTCAATTCGCTGTACGCAGGAGTAGGCACGGCGTTTGCACCAAAATGAAACAAGATTTTTTAAGGGGAGGATTAAAGCTATGTTGCAATCTCACGTGGGATATTTTAGCCGAAACGGCAGTTTTCTTTCAGACGGAAAAGTTATTAAATTTACTCCCGAAAAAAAAGCAGTAGTCAGTGTGTTAGATGAACCTGCTGTGGAGTTGAAAATTATCTCGCCTAAAACAGCACAGGAGCGTTGGGAGGCAATGAAAAGCATTCGCGGCATTTGGAAAGACCACATTCAGTTAGAAGACGAGAAACTCCTAATTTCGGAAAGGCTGTGGAAAAAATATTTATGAGGGTTTTAGTTGATGCCAATGTGGTTATAGATTTTCTTATGGAAAGAGAGCCTCATGCAGAACAGTCAAGCAAAATAATTGGAACGGCGAACACTCTTGTTAAAATTGTGTCGCGAAATCGAAGTTGTCAACTTAGATGAAATCAAAATCATCACAGAGTTTTTAGACATATTTTCTAAGGAGGACTGATGAAAACAAATCTTCTCGCGTTGTTACAGGAAGAAAGCGAAATGAAACTCAAGGGCGGATTGTATCATCAAACGCAGATTAAACTTGCGTTCAATTCCAATCGCATTGAGGGGTGCAAACTCTCGGAAGAGCAAACCCGCTATATCTTCGAAACAAACACGATTGGTATTTGTGAGAATGAGTCGGCGAATGTAGATGATATTATCGAAACAGTCAGTCATTTTATTTGCTTTGATTATATGCTCGCGACTGCTCATGAGGAGCTGTCCCAAAGGCACATCAAAGAGTATCATCGCTTGCTCAAGAGCAGCACGACAGATTCGCGAAAAAAGGGGTTCAATGTCGGCGAGTATAAAAGCCGCCCTAATGCAGTCGGTGATACGCGAACGACTTCGCCCTCAAAGGTTATCGGCGAAATGACGAAACTACTCCGCGAATATAACGCGAAGGCTTCTGTTACCTTTGAAGAGATAATTGCTTTCCATCACAAGTTTGAATGTATTCACCCTTTTCAAGACGGTAACGGCAGAGTCGGGCGGATTATTATGTTCAGGGAATGCTTACGTAATGATATTACGCCTTTTATTGTCGGACACGAACACAAAATGTTTTATTATCGCGGGTTGAAGGAATGGGGAAACGAGCGCGGTTTCCTGTTAGATACCTGCCTTTCGGCGCAAGACGCATATCAAAAACACGTTGATTATTTTTATCCGCAACTAACCGACTAAAGAATAACTGTCAACCGTCAATTGTCAACTGTCAATTGACAAGAAGGAGGACTAACCATGTCAAGACAAGCAACAATCACGCGAAAGACGAGAGAAACAGACATTACAGCTTTCCTCAACCTCGACGAGAGCGGGGAGTGCAAAATCGCCACTGGAATCGGGTTTCTCGACCATATGCTCAGTGCCCTTGCGGTTCACGGAGGGTTTACTCTGCATCTCAAATGCGACGGCGACCTGAATGTGGATTGCCACCACACCACCGAAGATGTTGGTATAGTCGTGGGGCGTGCAATCAAAGAGGCTCTTACAGCATCGGCGACGCCTTTTATGCGGTATGGCTCGGCGCGAATTCCGATGGACGAAGCACTCGGGTGGTGCGATTTGGACATTAGCGGGCGTTCTTACTTGATGTTTGACGCGAAGTTCAAGCACGAGCGGTGCGGCGGAATGGACACGCAGATGGTGAAGGAGTTCATGCACTCTGTTGCCCTTAACGCAAAGATGACCCTTCATGTGGGGGCTTACGGAGATAACGACCATCACATGATTGAGGCTATGTTCAAGGCACTTGCCTATGCCCTCAAGGAAGCTGTGAGGGTTAATTCGGACGGCAAGGTTATTTCGACAAAGGGAGTACTGTAGGCAATTGACAATTGACAGTTGACAGTGGACAGTTATTGTTAGGGCGCAGGGTTTTCTCGCGCCGCCTGTGAGGTGTATTATGATTATATTTCCTGCTATTGACATTAAAAACGGCAAGTGTGTTCGTTTAACGAAAGGCGATTTTTCAACTGCAGAGAAAGTCGCTGATGATTACATGATTACCGCAAAGAGCTTTGCTCTCTACGGAGCGGAGTGGATTCATATGATTGACTTAGACGGTGCGAAATTCGCCAAACCCCGAAACGCTGACATTTTTCTTGATGTTGCGGCTAATACCGAGCTGAAAGTCCAAGTCGGCGGTGGGATTCGCACACTCGAAACTGTCGAGAGCTATCTGAGCCGCGGCATTGCCCGCGTGATTCTCGGGAGCGTCGCTGTACAAAACCCCGGCTTAGTCAAAACTGCTGTGCGGGAATTTGGCTCAGAGCGGGTAGTCGTCGGTATTGACGCAAAGAACGGCATGGTCGCCACTAATGGTTGGTTGGAGACAAGCGAAGTCAACTTTATCTCTTTGGCTAAACAAATGGGGCAAGCGGGAGTCCGCTATTTCATCTTTACCGACATTGATAAGGACGGAACGCTTTCTCGCCCTAATCATATCAAGACGCGGCAGTTGCAGACGGAAGTCGCGGAGTTTGGGGGGAATGTAATCGCGTCGGGTGGGATTAAGACGATTAACAATATCAAGACCCTCAAGAAAAACGGTGTCTACGGCGCGATTTGCGGGAAGTCGATTTACTGCGGTACGCTGAATTTGGCGGCGGCGATTAAGTTGACAATTGACAGTTAGGCAGAATTGCACAACGAAGGAGAAGAAAACACATGAAAAAAATAATTCCCTGTCTTGATATTCGCGACGGAAAAGTCGTGAAAGGGGT
This sequence comes from Oscillospiraceae bacterium, assembly GCA_009784765.1. GTDB lineage: Bacteria > Bacillota > Clostridia > Oscillospirales > Ruminococcaceae > Ruminiclostridium_E. Next base: position 6,260 of record WQXP01000020.1, read on the forward strand.
AAATTTTGAGGGTATCAGAGTTGTGGGCGACCCTGTTGAGAGGGCAAAGCTCTACAATGCGCAGGGGGCAGACGAGATTGTGCTGTATGACATCAGCGCGTCTGTTCAGAAGCGCATAATCGACCTTGAGTTAGTCGCGGCAGTTAAAGCGGTAATCGACGTGCCGCTGTCAGTCGCCGGGGGAATCGGGAATGTGGAAGACTTCGGCAAAGCACTCGCGGCGGGGGCAGACAAAGTTTCCCTGAACTCGTTAGCAATCCGTAATCCTGATATAATCTCGGAAGTCGCGGGCAAGTTCGGCTCGGCAAAAGTGGTTATTGGAATCGACGCGATGAAAGCCGGAGCTGCGTATCGTGTGATGTTGAACATGGGGAAAAGCGACGCAAATCTTGACTTGCTCGAGTGGGTGCGGCGCGTTACCGCTCTCGGGGCGGGGGAAATCTGCCTGAACTCAATCGACGCGGACGGAACAAAAGCGGGATATGACACGGATATGCTCAGTGCAGTCTGCGCTGTTACTGCGCTGCCTGTAATCGCAAGCGGCGGCTGCGGGGAGTTAGCGCACTTCGCGGAGGTTTTCGCGAAAACTCCTGCGGCGGCGGCTCTTGCAGCGAGTGTTTTCCACATGGATATGCTGACTGTGGCTCAAATCAAGGAGTTTTTAACAGTTGACAATGGACAATGGACAATTGACAATTGACAGTTATGTAAAGGAGCAATGTTTGTGGATATAAACAAACTTTTCGAGAAAAGCGAACTGATTCCCGCGATTGTTCAGGACGACAAGAGCGGGGCTGTTCTTATGCTTGCGTACATGAATCGCGAAAGCTTGGCGAAAACACTCGCGCTTGGAGAAACAGTGTTCTGGAGCCGCAGCCGCAGTGAGTTCTGGCATAAAGGCGCGACTTCGGGGCATACTCAACGGGTAATGAGCATATACTCCGATTGCGACGATGATACTCTGCTCATTCGAGTCGAGCAGGTCGGGGCGGCGTGCCATACGGGGGAATACTCCTGCTTTTTTAATGAGGTAATGAAACGTGTTTGATAAAATAGATGTTTTGCTCCACTTAGTCATCATGTTGATGTAATTAAACAATCGGCAGAATTACGAGGTACTCAATGCTACAACAACTCCGCGACTTTTTCGCGAACAAACGTGTCCTGATTCTCGGCTTCGGGCTTGAAGGCAAGTCTACACTGAAACTCTTAGAACAGCTTGACTGCGGGGCGTCTGTGGAGGTTCGCGAAAAGTATCACTTTTCGGAGCTTCCTTTACCCGACGATTATGACATAATTATGAAATCACCGGGGATTCCGCTGTTTCAACAAAGGGGAAAATTCGACCCGCGCATTACGGGACAGGCAGATTTGTTTCTGCGATTTTGTGAAAATCGCACAATCGGGATTACAGGGACAAAAGGTAAGTCTACCACTTCGAGTTTGATTCATCACATACTCTGCAAATGCGGGCGAAAATCGCGCCTTATAGGCAATATCGGTGTTCCGCCGTTAGACATTGTGTGGGATTTGGCACAAGATTCGAAAAAGCACGAAATCATCGTGGCGGAGCTTTCTTGTCATCAGTTAGAATACTGCAAGGCAAGCCCGAATGTCGCCGTGTTCCTGAATTTGTTTGAGGAACACTTAGACCATTATATTGACTTTGCCCATTATCGCGCCGCTAAGGAGAATATCTTCAAATTCCAGGGCAAGTTTCAGCGCGAGGGCGACGTGCTTATTCGCGGAGAGGACGTGGACGCTTCCGCTGTTGACAGCACAAAAGCACGCCTTCGCGGAGTGCATAATCTTCACAATATCGCCATTGGGGTGAGGGCGGCTGTGGCAGTCGGCGTTTTGGAGCCCGACGCACTCACAGCGGCTTATACCTTCAGCGGGCTTGAGCACAGGCTCGAGGCTTTTGAGGTCGGTGGTGTAACCTACGTCAATGACAGTATCAGCACAATTCCTGCGGCGGCGATTGCGGCAGTGGCGGCTTTCCCCGAATGCGATACGCTGATTATAGGCGGCATGGACAGAGGAATCGACTACAGCGAACTAATCGCATTTTTGAACAGCCGCACAGACATTTCTGTAATCGCGCTGCCTGATACGGGGCATAAAATCGCCGACGCTCTCGCTGCTCCGGCGACTGTACACAAATCTGCGAATCTGGAAGCCGCAGCCGCTCTTGCGCGGCGCATCACGAAACGCTGTTGTGTGCTTTCACCTGCGGCGGCGAGCTATGGGTTTTATACCAACTTTGAGGAGCGGGGGCGGCATTTCAAGGAGTTGGTGATTGAGAGGGCTTAGGCGGCAGAAGGAACGGCGGGGGCTTTGTGAAACTTGCACAACCCCCCCCTCCCCCTGAGAGGCTGTTCTTTGTGCAAATCGCCGAATTTCAAAAATTTTGCGAAAAGCCTTGACATTCGCAAAAGTTTAGCATATAATAGATATATCAAGTAAATTAACAGTAAGGGGGGAAACAAATCATGAAAAAGAGGATAATATCGGCAATTCTCGCGGGGGCAATGTTCACCACAATGCTTATGTTCACGGGGGCGACGGAGCGGGATGCAAATCCAAACGACAACGGCTTTGCATTTATGCAAGACGACCACCACGTTACAAGCGATTTTTTTGAACTCGCTTATCGCGCTTCTACGGTAGAAGATGTAATTAAGAACGTAGAGCAACATGAGAGTGTCAACGATGTACAGGTTTTCAAAAACTTTTCTGACCCGGACTCCAGAGGCGAGGTGCAGATTTTCGACGGTTTAATTGTACAGGAAATGTTTGTTCGGGTTTTTTATGATGATATATCAATGGTTGAGTTTTTTCTTTTAGAAGCCCCCCACGTTACTGCCGAGTTTTTTGATATAGCATATAGTGTTAAAACTGTTGAAGAGTTCATTCAAAAAATTAGGCGTCATGGCCGTGTCAACGATGTGCAAATTTTCGCTGATTCGTCTGAGCGCGGCGCTCAAATCTATGAAGGCAAAACCTCTCATGGAATGCTTATACGTGTATTTTATGATGATGTTTCGTGTGTCGATTTTGAGTTCCCCGAAGAAAACATGATACGGAACTCACAAGGGAATGCAAATCATGGTTTTATTTTGCCGTTGGACGGCATGAATTTAAGTTCACATATAACTTGCTTTTTCGATTGCCATAATGAGAGTACGAATTGGCTTTGTCCGAGGTGTAGCAGATGGTGGCGTAGTAATAGACCTCACAAAGGGATTGATGTGAGTTTTAGCAATGTCGTAGGAAGACCGGTCAGAGCAGTGCGTTCCGGTAACATAAGAGTTAGATGGTTGAACGACGCCGGTGTGGGTAACGCTGTGGCAATAGCGCATTCCAATGGCTTGACAACAATGTATGCGCATATGCAAAATGCGCCACCTTCCGGGGCGGTTAATCAAGGTGCGGTTATCGGAACTGTTGGTAGTACGGGAGCGGTTACAGGAGTACATTTGCATTTTGAGGTGAGAATTGGAAACCCTGCAAACGCAACTCAGTTTTGGGCACTAACAGCTCGTAATCCTATTGACTACTTGACGAACGCCCCCACATTCGACAACCACGGAGCTTTCAAAATCCGCAACTTCGGCAACGGGCGTTATTTGCACAGAGTCAACAATAACATAGGCAGCACGGTTGAAGCACGTGCAAGTAGTACCTCAGAAGCACAAAACTGGATTGTCAACAGGGTTACGGGAAACACACAATTTCAAATTCGCGGGTTTGCGCCGATTAACACAACGAATGGGATTGGAATGATAACGGGGACGTCAATCGCAGGCAACCAAGCAACTATGATTTTGGGTACCTCTAATATTCCGACTGCTGATACGACAATCACTGTTGAATCTAATGTTGCAGACGGCACGGTAAGATTTCGGCGCGGTTCACTTACTCTTGGGGTTGACTCAAACAACAATGTGGTTTGGCAGACCAACAACGCAAGCGCGAACGCACAAAAATGGGTTCTTGAACCTCACGCCCTGAATGACAGCCGCGGAGATGTGGATGGTAACGGGAGCGCGCAAGTGGCGGATTCTAATTTGATTTCTAATTTTGTAGTTAATCCTGCAATATTAACGCCGCAACAAATTTTCAAAGCCGATGTAAATCGCGACGGTAGAGTAACCATTGATGACTCCCTTCAAATTTCGCGCTTTATTATCGGGCTTCCCAATTGCTTCGAGCGTACTTGCGTGAATTGCAATCAGTGCTTCAAGTAAAGCTTAAGAAGAGATAAACCCAACAAAACCGCTCGTAAAAGAGCGGTTTTGTTTTGCCGCACAGACATTTCTGTAATCGCGCTGCCTGATACGGGGCATAAAATCGCCGACGCTCTCGCTGCTCCGGCGACTGTACACAAATCTGCGGACATGGAAGCCGCAGCCGCTCTTGCGCGGCGCATCACAAAACGCTTATTATGTCCCTCGGGGGTTGTGTCTTTGTGGGGTTTCAGTCGCCTCCTCCTCCGCCGATTGTCGGCAGCGGCGAGATTCGGCAGTTTATGTACGACATCAGCGATTTGAACGGGGTTGAAATGCTTTACATCTACGTTCACGGCGATTTTTTCGTCGCCATTGAGCGAAACCCGGACATTGAGTGGTTTTCCATGCAAATCGACACGCCTTTAAGCCTTGAGCGGCGTCTGAGCGTATACCCCTCTCTGTCGGACGATGACACCACCGGGTATCTCGAAGTTTTCGGGGGTTCCGTCGGTGCAAGGCTGCGAAACGCCGACGGCTCTCTTTTAGAGCTGATAATCAGGATTCCCGAGGGCGTGGAGTATCATACGCATTTCATCGGATAAGCAATTGACCCCTCTGCGTACCATAACAAAAACCCGCTTCACAAGAGCGGGTTTTTTACTATATTCGTTCTTTTTCGCGGATACTGCGCCGAAGTTTGGCGAACCTTGCGAACAACGACCAAATTCCGCTTGTCGCCGCTCGGGAGGGCATACTCATGCACCGCCTCAAGCCGCCC
>WQXP01000021.1 GCA_009784765.1 Oscillospiraceae bacterium
CTAACACGAAGCCTAAACGGAGTCCCCAAGACTCACGAAGAAATGAAATCATATACATTCAGAAGCGAAGCCTTCACGCGGATTCTTTGGGATGTAAATGCACGGCTCGGCGCAAATATTTCACCTGATGACAAAGGAAATATGGCCAAGTTGAAAAATCCGAAATAAAGGCTATAATAGAGGTAGGCATTCGCCTATCTCTATTTTTTTGGAGGGACGCATGGACAAGAAAATTGCAGCAATTTACATTCGCGTTTCCACGGACGCACAACGCGAAGAAGGCTATTCAATTGATGCGCAAAAAGAAGCTCTCGCCGCCTACTGCGTCGCTAAAGGCATAAAAAACTACGACTTTTACATTGATGGCGGATTTACAGGGAGCAACATCGAACGCCCCGAAATGCAGCGGCTAATCGGCGATATAAAAAACGGGTTAATTGACTGCGTACTCGTCTACAAGTTAGACCGCCTTTCGCGTAGCCAAAAAGACACGCTGTACTTAATTGAGGACGTGTTCAACCCCTACGGAGTCGCATTCATGTCACTCAACGAGAACATGGACACATCTACTCCGCACGGGCGTGCTATGCTGGGGATTTTGTCGGCATTCGCACAGCTTGAGCGTGAAAATATCCGCGAGCGTACCCGCATGGGTATGAAAGAGCGTGTCAAGTCGGGGTTGTGGATGGGCGGCGGACGAATCCCCTACGGCTACGACTACGACAAGGAGCAGGGTATACTCGTACCAAACGAAGAGGCGGAGAATGTCCGCAAAATGTACGACCTATACTTGGAGGGGACATCTTTCAGCGGGATTGCAAGAATCATGGGTATGAAGTACGACAGACAGGTTATGATGATACTCGCCCGCAAGTCAAATGCGGGGTATATCGTCTACAACGACGAAGAGTACAAAGGTCAACACGAAGCGTTGATTTCTCTCGAAACATATCAGCGGACTATGGACATGATGCAGGAGCGGTCGGTCGTTCGCGAAACATCGGGAAACTATCTGTTCACAGGGTTGATTCACTGCGGAAAATGCACGGCAAAAATGCGCTATCAAAAGTGGAACAAAAAAAGCGGTGAGTGTAAGATTATTTGCTATTCTCATGACAAAAACAAACCTCACCTCATCAAAGACCCTAACTGCGATAATACCCGACAATGGGCGGCAGATGTCGAAGATGCGGTTATAAAAGACTTGTTTTCTTTTTCAGTGAAACTAACAGACTCTACCGAAACAAAAAGCTCCGACTTGTCTGTTACCGAAATTCTGAGCCGCCAATACGACGACATTTCTCGGAAAATCAAGCGGCTGTATAATCTTTACTCTGAGGACTCGGACGAGCTGTTACTTGAAACAATCGAAGAACAGCGGAAGAAACTCGCCGACATTCAGCGGCAAATCGAAATTGAGCGAGAACGCAGTGCAGTCAGCGATAAGATTGAGCGTGTCAAAAAGTCGTTGACTACTTTGAAAGAAACATGGGAGTTCATGACGGCAGACGAGAAGAAGAATTTGATTCGCAGTTGTGTCGAGAAAGTCGTGATTACGGGAGATAATGTTGAGGTTTATTACAAGTTCGGCAATTTGACTTGACGGTGAGATAATTATATGGTATACTGAAAGAAACAGGGGGGGTTATATGCAAGATTTACGATACTTGAACTGGTCGGTCAATCCGCACGGAACGAAAGGCACAGCAGGGACATTCCTGAAAGCGGAGCATGAGCGAAACTATTACAAACTCTCACAATACAACAAGGTTTCCAAAGTCTACGGGCATGAATCGGTACTTGAGGCAATCGCTTGCAGGTTCATAGCTGCCCTCGGCATTGACTGCGTTAAGTATGATTTGATTCACGGACTTGTCAAAGTCGATGATGAGGAGTTTGAGACTTTTGCCTGCGTTTCGGAGGAATACAAGAAACAAGGCGAATCCAAGTTGAACTTGGATATATACTACGAAAAGCACAGAGAATCGGGAGAATCAACGATTGAATTTTGCCATAGGTTAGGGTTCGAGTGTGTGATTAACGAATTACTGCTTGTGGATTTTATAATCGCAAGCCGTGACAGGCATGGAGCTAACATAGAGCTATTGAAAGATTTACAAGGCAATCTGCGAATCGCTCCCATATTCGACAACGGTGTGTCGCTGACTTCGCCGTATTACACCGAATCTGACTTAGAACGATTTGACTGGAAAAGCGACATAGTCGGGAATAACTTCCTCGGGACACAGAGCCTCAGAGAAAACTTGAAGTATATTACAAATCCTGTGACTGTAAACGCTGTAGATGAAAGCACGATAAATGCTATTCTGAATGACTTTGAGGGCGTTCTGTCTGCAAAACACCTACAAACAATCAAAGAAATGCTACTATGGAGGTATGACTATGCCAAACAGCAAAGCGTACTTGTTGAGAGATAACAACGCAGTCTACGGAAAGTTGTTTTATCAAGTAGACAACAAGGAATTTACAATAAACATTAACGATGATGTGGACTTAAAGACCGCACCGTTGATGATTTCGGCGTTTGTGTCCGATGAAGACAGGACGATTCCGCCTGCGTGGGCTAAGAAGTGGGTTAATGGTAGAATTATTCCGTCAAGCAGAGTGAACATTGCTTCGATTTTAGCAAAGAACGATATGAGCGAGTATGATGAAATGCAGATGTTGCTTTACACTAATGGTCGCTGTCCGCAGGACGAGATGTGGATTGAGGAAGTGGTATAAGCCGAAAATCCGCTTATACAGCGGATATACATATTATTTCGACAAGTAACAATCATCGGGACTGCATACGTGCTGAACCGCACGTTCAGCGTTATATCGAAATTGTCAATTGCCTTGATTAGCCCGATACACCCGACTTGGAACAAGTCGTCGGGGTTTTCGCCGCGAGTCGAAAACCGTTGAATTACGCTGAGGACTAATCGCAGATTCCCGTTGATTAGTTCTTCCCGCGCTTTCATGTCGCCACCTTTTATAAGTTCAAGAAGCCGCATTTTTTCGGCCTCTTTCAGTACCTTTAAGTCGGCAGTGTTAATGCCGCTAATCTCGACTTTGTTGAAATACATCACAATGTTCCCCCTATCGTAACTGTCTAAAAACAGTATTGTCGATAGGGGGATTTGCTATACAGAATTTACAAAGTCAATATATGGGAAGTCGCCCCGGGGTGCTATTGCCCTGCATCAAGCTTGAACTTCACCGCGCCGAAATTGTAAGACGAAACGGAAAGCCGCCCTTTCTCGTCGCGAGTGCCGCGCAAAACTTCGCCGCCGCCTTTGCTGAACCCGCAAGGCTTAAACGCTGTTGTTCTTCTTGAACGATTGAGGTAGATTGTAACACCCTCGCCTAATTTGCGGTCTATGCGCGTAAGAACACAGTGTTGACGTGAAACTTCGACAAATCGCAGTTCGCCTTTTTCGAAGACGCGGCTGCTTTTGCGTACACGCGAAAGCTCTTTGGTAAACGCGATTACTTCTTTATTTTCCATGCTCCACGGATATGTGCGGCGATTGAAGGGGTCTTTGTAACCTTCTTGCCCTGCTTCATCGCCGTAATAAACGCAGGGAACCCCCGGCAGGAAGAACATCAGCGTCATCGCGCATTTGAGCAGCGCGACTCCGTAGAGGTATTCGGGTTCGTTAAGCGCGTTCTCTGCTTGCCACTGCCTGTCATTGTTACCGACTTCTTTTCCCGCAAGCCGCGTAATCGCACGCTCAATGTCATGAGTGGAGAGGAAGTTCATGAGAATATCAACGCTCGGTTTGGGATAGTGGTCGAGAATCGTCATGACACCGTCGCGAAACTCGTTCGCAGAACCGTATTTGATGTAGTTCAAAATCGCTTCCTTGAAAGGGTAGTTCATAGTGCTGTCTAACTGCCCGCCTATGAGATAACGCCGACGCACACCATAGCTCTCTTTGGTCGTCGCATCTTCCCAAACTTCCCCGTAGATTACCTTGTCATTACCCTTAGCCTTGACTGCGACATTCAGCGCGTCAATGAACTCGTCGGGGAGTTCGTCCGCAACGTCGAGCCTCCAACCCATCGCCCCGAGGTCTAACCATTTCTGTAAAATCCCACCCTCACCGCAAATGTAGTTAGTGTATTCAGGATTATTTTCGTTCACATTCGGCAGCGTAGTCATTCCCCACCATGATTCATAAACATGAGGATAGTCCATCCAACAGAACCAGTTGCGATAAGGGCTTTCCGGGTCGCGATACGCGCCTTTATGTTCGCCGTATCTGCCGTTTTTGTTGAAGTAGATACTGTCCGCGCCGGTGTGGCTGAACACTCCGTCAAGAATAATGCCAATCCCCTTGGCTTTCGCGGCTTTACACAGCGAAACAAAGTCCGCTTCCGTGCCGAGCATACTGTCAACCCTCTCATAGTTAGCGGTATTGTATCTGTGATTTTCATGCGCCTCGAAAATCGGGTTCAAATACAACGCCGTCACGCCGAGTTCCGCAAGATAATCGAGCTTTGACTCAATCCCTTTGAGATTCCCGCCGAAGTAGTCATTATTAGTAATCATTCCGTGTTCATTCGGTCGCCACACAGGAATCGCGTTCCAATCCGCGTGAATCACGCGGTCAAGGGCAGCGGGCGGAACTTCCGCTTTGTCTGACTTTGCGAACCTGTCCGGGAAAATCTGATACATAATCCCACCTTTGAGCCAGTCGGGCGTGTCAAATTCTGCGCCGTATACGGTGAGCTGGAAGAACTCGTTCCCGCCTTCATTCGCCCATGCACCCATATTTGTCCCGCTGCGCTTGAGTTCCGTGCGGTTGCCGTTTCGCATCGCCACGAAGTAGTAATAATGCACACCCGTGTTCTGCGGCGTGTAGGTGCAAGTATAAGTCGCGTAGGTGCTGTCTGCGTCGTCAGTAATCTCAAGGGCGATGTATCTTTCCTTGCTCGCAGGGCTGAGAATTACTATCTGCGGTTCTGTCACGTTCATCACCCTCGGGAATTTCAGCGTAAACTCACAAGCCGAGCTTTGCTTAATCGCCCCGAACGGCGATTTGTAGCGTTCGTCGAACGCATCGTAGATGGGTAGTGGCGTCATAGTTGTTTTCTCCTTGTTTTAGTGTGTAAAAGAAAGGCGCGGCAAACACCGCGCCTTCGTTAAAAAGTTACTTCAAACTCCAGATAATCTCTGCGTAGTCGTCCACAGAGCGGTCAGCGGAGAAGAACCCTGCCCCCGCGATGTTCATGAGGGACATTTTGTTCCACTCAAGCGGATTTTTATAAACTGTGCTTGCACGATGCTGAACTGCGCGATATGCGTCGAAGTCGGCAGCACACATATAGCGGTCGTTGGTGCGAAGTTCTGTCGCGAGTTCCCCGAAAGTCGCTCCGTGGACGCCGTTTTGAATGCGGTCAATTACACGGCGGATTCCGTCGTGAGAGTTGTAATAACCCTGCGGATTGTAACCGTTAGATTTCACGATTGCCGCATCTTGAGCAGACATTCCGAAGATGAAGATGTTTTCGTCGCCCGCTTGTTGATGAATTTCCACGTTCGCGCCGTCATAAGTTCCGAGAGTGAGTGCGCCGTTAAGCATGAACTTCATGTTCCCTGTTCCCGACGCTTCTGTCCCTGCCAGAGAGATTTGCTCAGATATTTCGCAAGCAGGCATGAGAATTTCGGACATAGACACGCGGTAATCCTCAAGGAACACGACTTGAAGTTTTTCGCTGATTTTCTTGTTCTGCCTGATTTCTTCACCCAAGCACCACAGAAGCTTGATGATTTGTTTCGCCATGTAATAACCGGGAGCGGCTTTCGCGGCGAAGATATAGGTTTTCGGAACAAAGTCTTTATCCGGGTTTTCGAGAAGCTCGAGATACTCCGCAACGATGTTCATAGCGTTGAGTTGCTGCCGTTTGTACTCATGGAGGCGTTTCGCCTGAACGTCGAAAATGCTGTCAACATTGAGCTTGATTCCCATAGTGTCGCTGACGTATTTCGCGAAGGCTGTCTTGTTGCCTTTCTTGATTTTCGCAAGCTTTTCGAGAACAGCTTTGTCTTTGTCAAAAGCAGCAAATTTGATGAGTTCCGCACCATTCTTTTTGAAGCCTTCACCAATTTTGTCCGACAAAAGCTTAGTAAGCTCAGGGTTAGACTGGAGCAGCCAACGCCTGTAAGCAATCCCGTTGGTGACGTTCTTGAACTTAACAGGTGTGTCATCGAACTGGTCTTTGAAGATTGTTTCTTTGATGAGGTCAGAGTGCAGACGCGAAACACCGTTCACCGAGTGCGACGCACACAGGCAGAGATTCGCCATCTTAACTGCGCTGCCTGAAACAATGCTCATACGCTCGACTTTGCTTGAATCACCGAGGCGTTCATACAAGTCGCTGCAGTAGCGGTTGTTGATTTCGCAGATAATCGCGAAAATCCGCGGCAAAATTTCCTGCATGAGGTCTTTGTCCCATGTCTCGAGTGCTTCTGCGAGAACCGTATGGTTGGTGTATGCGAATACAGTCTTGCAAATATGCCACGATTTCGCCCACGAATACCCGCAGTCGTCAAGCAGAATCCTCATAAGCTCGGGGATTGCAAGGGTCGGATGAGTGTCGTTTACATGAATCGCGATTTTGTCGCCGATGTTGTCAAGGGTTCCGTAGACGTTCATGTGCCGCATGACTATGTCGCCGATTGAAGCCGCACACATGAAATACTGCTGACGCAGGCGAAGTGCTTTTCCTTCTTGATAGTTGTCGTTGGGGTAAAGAACTTTCGTGAGTGTCTGCGCGACGGTATCATGAACCGCGTGTGCATAGTTGCCCTCATTAAAAGACGCCATGTTGAAGTTACGGCTCTCTGCTTTCCAGAGGCGGAGTTTCGAAACACCTAAGCTGTCATAACCCGACACATACATATCATAAGGAACAGCGTTGACCGCCTGATAATTGGTGTGGATTACTTTGTGATAGCCGTCGTCCCAGTATTCGTTGAGATTACCGCCGAAATGTACTTCAATCCCTTGGTCGGGAACAGCTTGAAGCCACACTTCACCGCCGGGCAACCAGTCGTCTTTGAGTTCATCTTGCCACCCGTCAACAATTTTTTGCTTGAAGATTCCATACTCATACAGGATTGAGTATCCTGTGGCTAAGTACTCCTGAGTCGCCATTGCGTCCATGTAACAAGCAGCCAACCGCCCGAGCCCGCCGTTTCCGAGACCTGCATCAGGCTCTTCCTCATAAATCGTGGTGAGCTTGAGGTCAAAGATTTCCTTAATCGCTTCTTCCGCGATTTCATTCATGCCGAGGTTGAAAAGGTTGGTTTTGAGAGAACGCCCCATCAAAAATTCCATCGACAGGTAGTAAACTTGCTTATGCCCCTCAGAGTTAAGGTTGCGCATAAAATCGCGCCGCTTTTCTTTAAGATAGTTCGCGACTACCTTAGACAGTGCCTTGTAGATTTGCTTGTGGCTCGCTTCCGCAGGGGCTATTCTGAAGTCAAACTCCAGTGTACCCGTAACTCGGCGGACTAATTCTTCTTTGGTAATAGGTGGTTTCATTGATTAGTAACTCCTTATTATAGTTTGTTGTTTTCAAGATTCACCCTGCGGGCGGGCAAAGCACGCCCTTTTGGCTTATCTCTTCTTTTGCTTTTTTAACGATATTAGTTTCAGTATAACATAATATTTACTGCTTGTCAACCAAAAAATTGTAAAGTAATCGTAAAATATTAAAATTTCAGCTCTTCCCCTGTTCTAAGGGTCTGGATTTGATCGCCCATATAGGCTTTGAGCCGTTCATAAGCTTTTTCCCCCGTGCAGTGGCAGGTGTAAACACAGCCTTGCGACAGTTCGCTGAGCCGCGTAGCCATTCGCTTCACGAAAGCTTCACTCACCCCCGGGACTTCTTCCATGTGAAATCCGCCGACTACTCCGAGAATCGGAACGTCCCACGTGCGTTTAACTGTTTCGAGAATGTTGACAATCCCGCAATGAGAACAGCTCGAAATGACGACGCAACCTTTAGCCTTATCCGCTTTGCCGTTCTTGAAATGCGGAAAAACCACCGCAAAAATCTCATGCTTGAAATCATCGGGAACAAAGCGCGAACGATTCTTGACACGCTCTTTCATCAGCAGGCGTTTATCGCGGAGCATGAACTTCTCGTCAAACACCTCACACCCCATGGCATAAACACCCTCATTTATTTCTTGGAAAGCCTCAAACAAAATGAAATTGTCCTCATACTTTCCTTCATGAACAAAATCCCTGCACACCTTGACATTAAGCGGACCCACGCGGCGATAATAGCTTCCTGTAATCGCTTTACGCGCAAATACGCGAACATCAGGGCGAAGCTTCAAAAGCGCGTCAAGCCCCCCTGTATGGTCGTCGTGATTGTGGGATATGACGCAAGATAAATCCGAAGCAGCCTTTAAGTCTGCCCCCAGCTTTTCGGCATTCTTGATGAAATGCGAACTCGCCCCGGTGTCAATCAAAACCGCCCTGTCTTGCAGCTCCGGCAACTCCACTAAGTAAGACAACCCATGCTCGCAGTGGAGTTTTTTCGAAGTCCGCGTATCTTCGATTAGTGTTAAAATTCTCATATGTTACCCTGTAGGACGCGGTGTACACACCGCGACGTTAGATTGCGGCTTGATGTGGACATCACGCCCACACAGCCTTCAGTTAATACTCGGGAAAAACTGCAGCGGGTTAATCGCAGAACCGTTTCGCCGAACCTCCAAATGCAGATGATTCCCCGTCGAACGCCCGGTGCTTCCCACATTCCCGATATGCTGCCCTTGAGTAACTGTCTGCCCTTCTTTTACGGCAGGCTGGCGAATCATGTGTGCGTAGATACTCACATACCCTCCGCCGTGGTTGATGAACACCACGTTCCCGTAAGTACCGAGTGGGCCTGCGTGAGTAACAGTTCCTGACTGCATTGCATAAATCGGTGCGTTTTCGATATTAGGCGGGCTTGCTATGTCAACTCCGTTATGCTGACCTTTGCGCCACGAACAATACCCGAAGCGGCTTGTTATGCGTGTGAAGCGCGACTCAAGAGGCCAGACGAATCCTTGAGGCGAATAAATCGGCGCGGGATTGTTGTCGCGCTTGCGGCGTTCTTCGTCCTCGCGGATTATGCGCTCGATTTGCCTGTTGATTTCACGCATTTCCGCTTCCGACTCATTCGACATTGCTTGAATTTGGTTCAAACTCTGCTGGATTTCGGCTTTCGCCGCAGTCAACTGCCGCAGAACCTCATATTGACGGTGGACTTCCGCCGTTACCGCTGCTTTGGTAGCTTCGAGTTCTTTGAGTTCGCCTTCAAACATAAGCTTCTGTGCGTCTAAGATTTCACTCTGGCGGTTGAATTCCTCAACATCGTCCTCAAGCGCGACGATTGCCGTTTCCTGCTGTCCGATTGCGTCAATCAGCTCTTGCATGAACTCCGCGTTTTTCGCGCCTATGTTACGGAGCATTTCGGCGTGGAGCATTATGTCCGCGAAACTCGCCGAGTTGCCGAAAAGCCCGAGAGAACCTCCACCCGAATCCATATACATCTGCGCAGCGATTTGCCCGAAATGGTGCAGGCTTTCGCGGTTTTGCTCTTGCAAAACCTCGATTTGCGACTGCCGCTGTTCGATGCGTATTTGCGTGAGTTCAATTTCCTCTTCTTTGAGTTCAATCTGCTCTCGCGTTTCTTCAATCGCTTCTTGCTTTGCGTTAATCAGCTCATTATAAGCGTCGATTTGCGCTTGTATTTCTGTGATTTGCGTGTTCGCAAGTGCGATGAACTCATTTTGACGAGTCATGTCGTTTTGCAAATTACGCATCTGCTGTTCCCGCTGGCGATTTGCCGCCGCAAGCCGCTCGGCGCGTTGGTTGAGCGCGGCAAGCTGCGACGCCACAGTAGCCGACTGCGCCGCCGTTTCAGGGGCCCGGGTATCGTCGGGCAGCATGAGCATCAGGCTAATCAGCACTAACGCCAGTGCGATTATACGTGCGCGTGATTTACGGATTGTCTTCATTGTTATTCTCCTTTATTTTAGATTTAGACTGCTCCATATTCGCGATTGCTTCCGCAAGCTTCTCGCTTGACAGCGGCTTTTTCTTGCCGCTCGAAATTACAGGCGGCGTACTGCTCGGCGGCGGTTCAGAAAGCGGCGGCGTTTCGGGAGAGGTAAACAATTGTGGTGTGTCTTCCTGATTTTCAGAAAGATTAGCAATGTCTTTATAAGCTTGAAGCACCGCCTCGGATTTGACTTTAGGTTTCTCTGCAAGGGGAACAAAAGTCGGCGTTTCGTTTTGTTTGTTGACCGGCGCGACCCCCGCAGGTTTAAGCCGCCGCAACAAAGGCTTGAGGAATAATTCGAGCAAAATCAGCACTAAGCAAGGCAGAACCGCGATTGTAAACCCGCCGGCGGGCGAAGTCGCAAAGACTAAGACATAGCCAAAAAAGCGGCTTGTCTGAACTGCTTTCGCAACGATGTCTTCTTGAGGCACGGCAAAGCCGCTCTCAGGGATTTGCATGAGTACAATACGCGAACCTCCGTCATCGTTATGAAGGCGATACATGATGATATGCCCCGGTGCAAGCTCGTCGAACTCGACTCGCTCTCCGATAATCAGCGACGGCGCGGGTATGAGTTCAAAGCCCGATTCGCGTACCAAGAAAAGATTACGCCCGAAAAACTCCGTGGCGTTTCTGCCGCCCGAACCCGCAAACATTATCCCTAGCACCGCCAAGAACACCGCAGTCAGCGTTAATAACGCACAGACGGCGATTAAAATAATCTGCGCTTTTTTACGTTTAATAATGTTCTCACCTCTCAAATTCCAATTCTGCTCGAAACATAAGCCGCAACCTCGTCGATTTTAACCCGCTCTTGCGCCATAGAATCACGTTCGCGAATTGTTACACACCCGTCCTCGACACTGTCAAAGTCATAGGTTATGCAAAAGGGCGTTCCGATTTCGTCTTGGCGGCGATAGCGTTTCCCGATGCTTGCGGTGTCGTCGTAGGTGCACGGGAAGTGCTTGCATAGGTCGCGATAGATTTTGGTGGCTTGATCACCCTGCTCTTTCTTTTGAAGGGGTAAGATGGCGACTTTGTACGGGGCAAGGCGGGGGTGTAATTTTAGGACGATGCGCTTCTCGCAATCTTTCTCGATTTCGGCTTTCTC
>WQXP01000022.1 GCA_009784765.1 Oscillospiraceae bacterium
CGGAGCAGTCGTCGGAGCTGTTGTCAACGCAGTTGCCGGAGCAGTCGTCAGAACAGTGGTCAGATTAGTCGTCAGAGCAGTTGCCGGAGCAGACGTCCCATCTGTTGCCGCAGTGTAGGAAGACTCAAAGTAATCCGGCGGCAGGAAAGTTTCGTATCCTCCGTGAGAGTCCGAAAACTCATCAGGCAGAACCTGCGGTGCAGGGGCTTCCTCATAATCTTCGAGGCGCGGAACAGGCGGGTTGCGAATATCAATAGTAGTCGCAACCGGATTCCGTGAGTCATGGGGATTATTCGGCGTGCTTGGGTGTCCTTGCTCATGTGAGAACGCCGCCTCACCCGATGGGTCGGCGGCTATTTCAACAACGTCCATAATCGCAAAAACATAAGTGTAAAAGCAAATAACGGCAAGGGCGAAGGCGATTTTTATTAACGATGATTTACTTGGCATATAAATTTCCTTTCGTTTTACCCTTCTAAAAATTGCACATTTCGGTGCAGGAACGCATTCAACCCCTCAACGCGAGAAGTGTCCCAATTGCGTGAATGCCGCCCTACCCACCCGCGTTGATTGTTCATGACACGATAATAGTAATCAAACATCATATAGCGCATGAAGCGATTTTCGTCCCGTCCGCGATTGATTGCCCGCAAATCAACGAAAGAATCGGTACCCATCTCTAAGCTTTCGCCGGGGCGAACTCGCCGCGCGGAAATAACAATTCGCACATCGGGGTTAAACATAGTCGGGTCGCAGGTTGACAGCGTGAGAATCTGGTCGCCCGGACGCAAATCAACGTCGGTATGGATTTGCGAACGGTCGAGCATTTCGACAACATATTCATAGAAATGGTCGTCGGATTCAAAGTGGCTGTGTAGCCAATATGGGAAAACTTCGCCGAGATATTCCTCAGCATTGATTTGCGAGACTGCGAAAATCTTGTACATTCCCTCCTCAAAGAGCGTGTCAAAGCGAATCACGGCGTTTTCTTTGAGAAAACGAAAGGCGTATCGCCCGTGAACATAGTCTTTGAGAGGGCTGAACAAAGCGCGGACTCGCAAGTCATGCCCGTGCAGAATTACGTTATCGGGTCGCCCTGTGTTTCCGTCGGCAGAGTCGGGCAAAGACCAGTGTCCCCAGCCGTCCGCAAAGACTGTGCCGCGTTCCATGGGGTTTCCGTCGAAATTGTGTTCAAGATAATAGTCATTATCGAAAGCACGCCACGCTACGGGATAGTTGATATGCGGGTCGATTGACAGATAGCCCACGAACTCGTTGTTCGCTTCGAAAAACTCACGATATTTTTCGAGAATTTCAACACGAACCGTTTCGGGTGATGATAATTCCGCGCCGCCGCCGTTGCTTCCCGTAGCGGGAATTGTCCAATCAATCACGCCTACATCTGTGTTTTCGAAGTTGACGGGTTTGTTAGAAATCGAGTTAGGGTCTCTTGCCGCGCGGTTGTCGCTGAAGAAGCCGAAAATTCCCAATACATAAAAATCTAACAAAACGATAACTGCACAGACGAAAAGTGCGACAGAGCCGAAAAAAACGCTCTTCCGAATAAGCTCTGCGCGACGATTATAGACCCCTGCCGCTGTAGTCGGGCGGGAGCGAAAAGCGCGTTTTCGATAATCAATCTGCGGCATAAGCTGTCTCCTTATATTTCGCAGTGTTCTTGCACAAGAACACGAGCCAACTAACTGTCAACTGTTACGGGCGTGGGCAGTTCGGTGCATCGCAAGCAAAGTTGCATATATTCGGAACTTGCGGGTCCCAATCAGGGTTGTTCGCGAGCCATTCATCGAAATCGCGGACTAAAGCTGTATCCCAAGTCATACCGCCCCACTCACTCTGCGGAGTGCGAGAATCTGCGTACCATCTGTCGAAGTACAGGGGGTCAGGGTTTTCGTAAGCTGCGTTGAAATCGAACTTATCGAGGCTCTCCCCGGGGCGAAGCCTGCGCGCAAAGAGAACAAAGCGGCTGCTCACGCGGTCGCGTCCGAGAGGGTAATCGCAAGTCGAGAGGGTGATGAACTCGTCGCCGAACTCAATATCCACATCAGTGTAGAAGGAACTTCTGTTCATGACGTTGCCGATAAAATCAAAAAAGTTATCTTTCGCGTTGTCATAACCCCAGCAGCAGTATTCGTTAAAAATACGCCGCCTGTGATAATCAAACACAGGGCCGTCCACATCTCTGGTGTGGGCGAGCATTCCCGCAAAGATGAGGTATGTGTTGCGCGGGTCATCGAACTCATCGTAAACCGTCGCGAAATGAACGGTAGGAAACTCGCGGTAAGTATCCAAAAACTCATAGCGATAGTTGACTAAAAAATTGAATTTGACTCTGTTTCGCGCCATATTGTGTCCGTAAATCACCGTATTGTCGGGCCGTTGGACGCCGTCAATAGGGGTGTGTCTGTCCACAAAGATTGTGCCTCTGTCGGAGTGTTGATGGTGCTTGCTCGGCTCAAACTCGCGATTGAGGTAATAGAAGTGCGACAGCGGAATCCCCTCTGCAAGATAGCTCGCAAGAGTCTTCTGCACGACGGGGTAATCGACTTGATTGCTGCGTCCTTCCCCTACGCTAATCCACCCGACGAACTCATCGTTGACTTCGCGGCTGTAACCGCCATGCTCAGTCCAGACCGGTTCGGCGGGAGGGGTAAAAGTACCTCTCGGCAAAGGGTTTCCGTCGGTGGGCAGCTCAACAGAGAGCTGTATTACCTCAAGCTCGGGAATTTCCGGTTCGCTTTGGCAGGAAGTCAGAACTCCGATAAGAGCCGCCCCCGCGAGTAACAGCGCGATTGATTTTCTTGCGTTTCGTGAACTTTTCATGTGATAATCCTCCTATAAAATTAAATAACTGTAAATTGTCAATTGTCAATTGTCGTCAACCGGCACGTCATCTGCCTAAATACTCCTGAGCGTTCCAGACACCGCGTTTCCCTGCCCCCCAACGGCGGCGAGCGGGGTCAAAGTCGCCGAAGTAGCGGTCGGAGTTAAATGTCGCGGCGTTTACGTCAAAATCGGCGAGTGTTTCCCCCGGTCGAAGCTTCCGCGCAAATGCAACAGCGCGAGTATTCGCGACCTCACGCCCGAGAGGGTGATGGCAGGTCGAAAGGGTGAGAATCTCATCGCCGTAGCGGAGAGGAACATCGGTGTGCAGGACGCTTCTGTCCATGATGTCGGTGATAAAATCGTTGAAATGCGATTCGTCCGCAAAATCATGAGTACTCCAATAAGGAACAATCTGCCCGTTACGCTCTTCTGTGTTGAAGAGAACTGCGGCGAAGATTTTCCACTCAGCTTTTTCATAGAGCGTATCGAAAGAAACAATGGGGTTTTCACGGTAAAAAGTTGGCACTCTGTCACGGACAGTCCAAGAATAATAGCGCGAAACCTGCGTAAAATATTCACCGCTCGGGTGATTGTGTCCGTAAAGTACGGTATTGCCGGAAAGATTAGTTCCCTCGAAACGGTTGCGATAATCCGCGAAAATCCAACCGCCACTGCTGCGTTCTCCTTGGAAGTTGCGGTTGAGATAGAAGTCATTATCCGTGCTTTGAACCACAGAGTATTGCACGCGAGTATCGCCAATGCTGATATAGCCGATTGTGTCAGGGTTTTCGCGGAACAAATCAAGGAAATATCGCGGATTAAGATGCCTGATTTCGTCAAATACAGGGGCTTTGAGCTCTTCAGGGGTGAGCATGATTTGCGCCCGCTCCTGAGCGACGACTTTCATTCGGTTAGCCTGCCATTCGCTGTAAAACTCAATTCCGACAGTCGAGCCGAAATACACGAAGCACACAAGTGCGGTGGTGAAAATCGTCTTGCGAACACCTTCGAAAATCCCGTCTCCGCGAATGGGTACAAAAGTCGTAACTGCGCGGGTAAAGCGTGAGTTTTTCTCCCCGCCGCCGTCGGCAGAAGCAGCTTCGGTGGTGATTACCGGGAATCGCACACAATACACCATCGCGAGAAGTGCCGAGAGCAGTGCGAGGAAAGGGAACAGCGGCGCAGTCAAAACAGGGCTGTCAAGAGTATGATTGATGAGGTAGAGCGAAACTATGAACGCCACACAAGTAGTGGCGTTAAGCCCGTAGCCAAAAAAAGCAAGGGAGTTCCGCAATATGGGCTTCGTGCAAGCAAGGGCGGCGAGAAGCACAAAAGCGAGAGAGGCAACATAAATCGCGGCGAAAAGCGGGTAGATAAAGCTGATGTCCTTAAACCAAGCGATGAGAATTTCATCAAGAGGAGAAATACCCATAGAATCGGCGACTGCTGCGTCAAAAGCGTAACGCGCAGTTACAGTAGTTTCGGCGGCGGCTTCAGAAGCGACTTCGGAAAAACCAAGCCCTCCAAGCCCGAGAGCCAAATCGCTGAGGGCTAAGCGAAAACTCGCCGCGCCGCTTTGTTCGCCGTCTATGAAGACCCAGTCAAAAAAAGCGAATACAGCAAGAGGAACAAGCCCTGCCAATGTCGCGAGCAAGCTGAGGGCAGCGTTTTTGGGAAGCCGCCACTCTATGAAAGCAGAAGCCGGCTTTTCGGAAGACAACCCGCGTTCTTTACTTTTCCTGCCCCGACTTGCAGGGCGTCTGCCGTAAGCTGTAGTCATGCAAAACCTCCAATGTAAACTGTGTTGTCTGTTCGCGAACGCTCTGCCTGTCTCCCGCGAAAACGCAGTGGCGGACTTCGCTTGAACGCTCGCTGTCAATCGCGATATATACTGTTCCGACAGGCTTTTCCACGCTTGCGCCGGTGTCAAAGGGCGGGCTTTGCTCGCCCTGCGAAGGTTGCGAAACGCAACCGGAGTTAAAAGCCCCGGCAATTCCGGTGATTCCCACGCCAATATCTGCACCGGAACGCCGTCTAATCCCCGAAGCCATGAGCCGCGCAATTCGCTCGGACACCGCGCCTTGAATATCTAAATCGTTCTGCGTAACATCGGTGTATTCGATTTTAGCAGAGTTCGCGTAAGTGATTATGCTCATGTCCAAAACTGCAGAACTTCCCGGAACGCTCGTGATTGCCGCCGCGAGCATTCCGCCTGTGCAGGACTCCGCGAAAGCCACGCGCAGCCCGCGAGTTTTCAGCGTTTCTACGACGTTTTGAGCTAAAATATACATTTCCATAAAAGCAGTCAACTCCAATTTACATAAAAGTTTCAGAAGTCTTGAATTGTCATCGTTTTGACAGCATTTGTAACCAATTCGTCATAATCCAGTCGCGCCTCAACCCCGAAAAGTTCTGCTAATTTCGGATTTGTCTTGGGGTGCTTTGGCGTGAAAATCGTGCAACAGTCTTCATAAGGCAGGGTGGAGGTGTCATAGGTGTCGATAGCGCGGGCGATTGCAACAATCTCGATTTTGTCCATGCCGATTAGCGGACGCAGAATCGGAAGCTCTGCCGCTTCGTCAGTGCAACCGATTGCCGCAAGAGTCTGGCTCGCGACCTGCCCTAAGCTTTCGCCGGTTACGAACGCGCCGTAGGGTTTGCGCGAAGTTGCGGCGTTGGCGGCGGCGAGTTTGTTCGCGGCGCGTATCATAAGTCTGCGCAGAACGAGTGTGCCGTATTCCTCGGGGCAGTTATCGCGGATTGCTTCCTGCACCTCGGTGAACTCGATTGTATGCAGACGAAGGTGTACTAAATAAGGCTTGAGCTTTTTGCACAGAGTCTCGACTTTCAGCAAAGCCCGCTCCGACGTATAGGGCGGCGACATGAAATGCACAGCGTCTAACAGCACTCCGCGCTTAGCAATCATATGAGCGGCGACAGGGCTGTCAAGCCCGCCCGAAAGGAGCAGAAGCCCACGCCCGGAGCTTCCCACGGGAAGCCCTCCTGCGGCAGTGAGCCGCTGAGCGTTCATATATGCGGCTTTGTCGCGAATTTCAAGAAGCACGGTAACTTCAGGATTATGCACGTCTACAGACAAGTGCGGATAAGCGTCTAAAACCTTGCCGCCGAGTTCCCGCTGAATATCGGGGGTGGTGAGGGGAAAAGCCTTGTCGGCGCGTTTTGCCTCAACCTTGAACGACTTCGCGTCCTTCAGCGCGTTTTCAAGATACGCGACACCATCGGTGCTGATTGCGGCGAAGTCTTTAGGAAAAACGCCGCATTTCTGAACCGCCCCAAGCCCGAAAACCTTGCATAATACAGCGACAACTGCGTCTAAATCGGTGCTTTGCTCCACAGGCGCGATATACACGGTAGACTGCATTCGTTCTATGCGAAATTCACCTATGTCCGCGATTGCTTTTTTGATATTCTTAACGAGAATCTCCTCAAAAGTTCGTTTGTTATGACCTTTGAGGGCTATTTCCCCATATTTGCACATAATTATTTCACGAGCTATTTGCGCCATCGTTTAATCCCTGCCTCCAATACTTCCAAAAATGTGTCTACTTCGTTGAGTGTGTTCTGCCACCCGAAACTCACGCGGATTGCTGTGTCAACGTCCCTGTCTGAAACGCCGTACTTAGGGAGAATGACAGACTTCTTTCCCCGGGCGCAAGCAGAGCCGCTCGAGACGAATATGTCATGTTCTGCGAGAAAATGCAACATAATTTCGCTCTTCACAAAGCACGAAAAGTTGACAATGTTCGCAATACTGTTACGGCTGTGAACAGGCAATTTAAGTTCGCGTAATCCCGCAACTAACCGCCCATGACAACTGTCAACTGTCAATTGTCCATTGTCAATTGAAGCGGCGAACGCCGCGATTAGCGCGACGGGTTCAGTCCCGGGGCGAATGCCGCCTTGTTGCCCTCCTCCGAAAAGCATAGGTTTGATTCGAACACCTTTTCGAACCCATAACCCGCCGACTCCTGAAAGCCCTCCGATTTTGTGGGCGGAAACGCTGATTAAATCTGCTTTAAGTGAAGTAAGCGGGATTTTCCCGAAAGCTTGTGCCGCGTCAACGTGAAGCAGACAGTCAGGTGGGCAATCAGGAATGTTGTGTATGAATCCTGTTTCCCCGCAGACCGCGATTTGGCTGAATAAAGCCGTGTCGTCGCTAATCGCGCCGCTTTTGTCCTCAATGAGGCTGCCGACACTCGGGTGTTCGAAAGGCGTTGTGACTATTCGAGATTTATCCCGCCCTTTCACAGAGTATAATATCGCAAGATTATTACTCTCTGTTGCCCCCGAAGTAAAAATGAGCGAACCGCCTTTCGGCAATAGAGAGAGCAGTTTCTCCCGCGCCTCGGAAAGGATTTTCTCCGCCTTAATCCCTGCGCTGTGAAGCGCGGCGGGATTAGCGTAGTTATTCTCCGCAGCTGCGTTGAACGCCTCAACAGCTCGCGGGTGCGGCTTTGCCGAAGCCGCATTATCGAAGTAAATCATACGTCCTCTTATATTCCTGTAACCTTTATAACGGGCTTGAGCTTTTCAGCAGTCGCAATTGCTTCCTCCTGCGTGTCCGCGACTACGGTGTAATGCCCCATTTTACGCCCGATTTTGCTTTGGGGCTTTCCGTACAAATGCACATTGACCTTGCTGTACTCACGATATGCCGCCGCCACCCCGATTAGCTCCGCCGCCCCGTCAGACTCACCGAGAAGATTCACCATAACCGCAGGAGCAATCAGCGACACATCGCCAAGGGGCAATCCTGTAATCGCACGAATATGGTTTTCGTATTGGCTCGCGAAACAGCCTTCAATGGTATAATGCCCCGAGTTATGCGGGCGCGGCGCGACTTCGTTCACAAGCACTTCGCCGTCTTTGCAGACGAACAGTTCAACACAGAATGTTCCGACGCCCTCAAACACTTCCAGGACTTGTTTTGCGACTTGCATCGCCTTGTCTTTTGCTTCATCAGTTATTCTTGCAGGAACAATTGTGGTATCAAGAATGCTGTTGGTGTGGATATTCTCACCGACAGGGTAGATTACGACTTCACCGTCAATCCCCCTGCAAGCAACTACCGAAACTTCAAGTGCGTAATCAACCCACTCCTCAAAGAAGCCGTCTATGGCTTTGAACTCCGGGCAAAGGGGGTTACACCCCTTGCCCTCCGCGCGGCAGGCTGAGCCTGCCTGCTTGGCACACGGAATATCCGCTTCTGATTTAATCACCCGGTTCCCCTTGCCGTCATACCCGCCGAATTTGCTTTTGAACATCTGCGGAAATCCGAAATCAGGGTTAAACTTCTCTGACAATCGCGGCACGGGAATACCGCGTTCTTGCAGAATGCTCTTTTGCGTGTACTTGTTCTGAATATTTTTCAGAGCTGCAACACTCGGATATACAACCATTCCCTTGAACTCCGGGCAAGCGGAGCTTTGCCCCTTGCCCTGCGCGGCACACGGGGAACCCGTGTTGCCTTGCCCTTCCTCCACTTTCGCGAGTGCGTCGGCGCTGATATGCTCAAACTCGTATGTGATTACATCGACCTTGCTTGCAAGCTCAAGATAGCCTTGCGTTTCAGATAAACTTGCGACAATCAGCTCATCGCAAATGCTTGAGCAAGGGCAGTCCGCCGCAGGGTCAAGCACGACTGCATAAAACCCGAGCCGCTTCGCTTCAAGCAACATCATCTTCCCGAGTTGTCCACCGCCGACTATGCCGATTCGTTTGTTCATAATCCGCTTACATCTCCTTCAAGTACTGCTTATAACCAACCTTTTCGAGTTTGTCAATTTTCTCATGAACATTCTCGTTGAGT
Source organism: Oscillospiraceae bacterium (assembly GCA_009784765.1). Lineage (GTDB taxonomy): Bacteria > Bacillota > Clostridia > Oscillospirales > Ruminococcaceae > Ruminiclostridium_E. The sequence goes on from WQXP01000022.1 coordinate 8,675, forward strand.
TTATCTTTATAAGCCCGTAAGTATGCGCGGATTTCCTTGTCATGCACCGCTAAAATTGACGCAGCAAGAATGCCCGCGTTTTTCGCGCCGTTAATAGCAACTGTTGCCACAGGAATCCCCGGCGGCATTTGCGCGATTGAGTAGAGCGAATCAACCCCTTTGAGGGCTTTTGTCATAATCGGCACACCTATGACAGGCAGAGTGGTAACAGACGCAACCATTCCGGGCAGATGCGCCGCCCCTCCTGCCCCTGCGATAATCACGCCGAAGCCCCGGTCGCGGGCTTTTTCCGCATAGTCGTACAAGCGTTTGGGTGTTCTGTGTGCCGAAACAATGGTGAGTTCATAAGGGATGTTCAGCTCCCCGAGGAAGTCCGCCGCTTCACGCATAATCGGGAGGTCAGAGTCGCTCCCCATAATAATTCCTATTTTCATAATTTTTAACTTCTCCTATAAAAAATGCTTGCTTTTTTCTATTATACATGATATAATAGAGTTTGTCAAGATATTTTTATAAGAAAGGTCGTTTATAATCATGGCTCAAATAAAGTTCTACAAAGGCGGGAATATGCCGCTGGAAATGCACAAGGTTCGCATTATTCAAAAACTCAATCTGTTGCCGATTGAACAAAGACAGAAGGCAATCACAGAGGCAGGGAACAATACATTCTTGCTCAAAAATCGTGAGGTTTTCTTAGATATGCTCACGGACTCAGGCACAAACGCGATGAGCGATAAGCAGCTTGCCGCAATGATGACTGCTGATGACAGCTACGCAGGAAGCGAAACTTTCTATCGCTTGGAAGCAAAAATCCGTGAGATTTTCGCAACGAAATATTTCCTCCCTGCCCATCAAGGAAGAGCGTGCGAAAGCCTCATCAGCCAAGTGCTGATTACCGAACCCGGCGCGGTCGTTCCCATGAACTACCATTTCACGACGACAAAGGCGCATATTTCGCGCTTCGGGGCGGGAATAGAAGAAATCATCATAGACGAAGGCTTAGTCGCGAGAAGTAACGTCGGCTTCAAAGGCGACATGAACATAAGCGTTCTGCGGGACAGAATCGCTTCTTCAAAAGCAGGAACGTCGCCGAAGATTGCGTTCGTACGGCTTGAGGCGGGTACAAACCTGATTGGCGGTCAGCCTATATCTATGGCGAACATAAAAGAAGTGTCGAAACTCTGCCGCGAAAACGGCATTGTTCTTGTGTTCGACGCGTCGTTGCTTGCGGACAACCTTTATTTCATCAAAACCCGCGAAGAAGCGTACAAAGACACGCCGATTGTTGATATTATGCGCGAAATCGGGCAATTGTCAGACATTCTGTACTTCTCGGCTCGGAAACTCGGGTGCGCTCGCGGGGGCGGAATTTGCCTGCACGATGAGAGCCTGATGATGAAATTCCGTGAGCTTATTCCTCTGTATGAGGGCTTCTTGACTTACGGCGGTATGTCCGTCCGCGAAATGGAGGCACTCACAGTCGGGCTTGATGAAACACTCGATATGGATATGATTGCTCAAGCCCCGCAGTTTATCGGGCACATGGTTGATAAGTTCACAGCACTGAACATTCCCGTAGTTACTCCCGCAGGCGGGCTTGGCTGCCACTTGAATGCGTTAGAGTTTCTCTCTCATATCCCGCAAGAACGCTACCCCGCAGGCGCATTAGCGGCGGCACTGTACATCATCAGCGGAGTTCGCGGAATGGAACGTGGTACCCTCTCTGAACAGCGCAACCCCGACGGCACAGAACCTTTAGCGCATATGGAACTTGTGCGATTGGCTCTTCCGCGCCGAGTGTTCACCCTGTCCCAAGTTGAGTACGTGGTAGACCGCGTGAACTGGCTGTAC
>WQXP01000023.1 GCA_009784765.1 Oscillospiraceae bacterium
CGAAAAAGCATTGACATTCGTAAAATTATAGCATATAATAGTTATAACAACCGAATAACAAAGGGAGGAGGTTTTTAGAGAATTGTACAATTTACGGTTGTTGCGACATCTAAGATAGTGACATAAAGTTCCAAAAATTAAATTTATGGAGGTATCTATCTATGAAACAACGACGTTTCAAAAGACTCGTGTCAATGGTGTTGACATTCGCGCTGTTCTGTGGTATGATTGGGGAGATGAGGACGGAGACGGAGGCGTGTGCTACAGCTTTTTGGGCGGGAACGAATGGCTATGATAACCGCGATTTGCGTTTTCGAATTAGCAATTCTGCCTTTGTTCCGGTTATTGCACCTGCTTCGTCTAACTTTAATCATGTGTTAGACACGTTTTCAAACGGTGGTTGGAACAGCATTACATCACGCGTTCGTATAACTAATGTTTCCACGAATGCCAGCGGTGCTAATACTGTTGTGGTAATTGGGGAAAATATGCCTCCGGTCGCCGGATGGCTTACCTTTGGTGAAATACGCCCTTACGACCGTTTAGGCAGACCTGCCGCGCTGGCTTCTGATTGGAGCGATGTTGACATTGTTATGAACAATGGTCTTGCTAACTGGCGACTCATTTGCAATAACGATGCCCAAAGAACCAGAGTTTTTGAAAATGCGTTTCGTCATGAAGTAGGTCATGTGTTAAAACTGGTACATCCCGGCTGTAGTACTATTGCGGTTATGCACCAAGGGATTCCCGCGGCTCTTCCGGGTGGCTCTTCTTTTGTTGGCGAAAAGCTACAGGCGCACGATTCAACCAATCTACAAGTGAAATGGGGGTAACATTATGAAAAAAAGTAAAATTGCAATTGGTGCCGCAATTATAGTTGTAGCATTTGTTGTTGCGGGTTGCTCTGCAATGACTGCGCAACAGGAAAATAGTGAAGTTTCATCTGTTGTCGTGGTACAAGAAAGCGGTGTTTTTGTTGATGGTAAAGGCGGCGTTTTTTCGCGCGAAGATATGCTGACGCTTGAACGAGTTTTAGAGTGTGAAATTGGTATAATAGGCGAGTTCATCGGCGAAAGTAGTAGTGGATTCGCTTTAAGCCATGCGGAGCATCGTGTTCCGAGTGAATGGTGGGGTTGGACTTTTTCGCGCCTGTTGGTAACTGAAGTTTTGTTTGGAGATGTTGAAGTAGGGGATATTCTAATGTTTGCCTCGCCCTACGCTTTGACAGACTACGGTACTTTGTTGACGCGAACCACGTTCACGCCCATGCAAGAAGGCGACCGTTGGTTGTTTTTTGTTAGCCGTTGGGATGATGCCTATGACTACTTTTCTGTATTGAACCATGAGTTAGGAATGGGTGCAGCAACTGATAATACTCTTTACACCACTCACCTTTTCCGGTTCCCTTTGCCCAATGCTCAACTACACAGTGCCGCAGTCCAAGCTGATAACACCCGTAACTCAACTGGCGACGAAGTTTTTTTCGATGTTGATACTGCGACACTCGGTGTTTACAATCGTAATGATTTTAACTTCGATCTTTACGCCGAAATCCTCGACCACTTCCAAATCAAACCCCGCGATTGGGTAAATCCCGGGCGTGCGTTCGACGAAAGATTGATTGAACTCGCAACATCGTGAATCTACACAAACTTCCCCCGCTTGTCATGATGACAGGCGGGGGGATTTGTGTTACACTCTTACAAGCTCTCTTACAAGCCTCGAGCTGCCATCAGCACCTCGATTTCGCTTTCGTTAATGCCGACCATAGCCTCGCCGAGATTTTCGGAGAGCTGCGCGACAAGAGCCGCGTCTTCGAAATTTTGCACTGCTTTCACGATTGCCGTCGCCCTTTTGCGCGGGTCGCCTGATTTGAAAATCCCCGAGCCGACAAACACACCCTGCGCCCCGAGTTTGAGCATGAGAACAGCGTCTGCAGGAGTCGCGACTCCGCCCGCCGAGAACGTCAACACAGGAAGTCGCCCGTTCTTGTGAACAAAGCTGAGCAAATCGAAAGACACTTGCAGTGTTTTCGCTTTATAGTACAGCTCGTCCTCTCGTAAAGACTGCACAAGCTTGATTTCCCTTGTCATTTCGCGCATATGCCGCACAGCTTGAATTACGTCGCCGGTGCCTGCCTCACCTTTTGAGCGTATCATAGCCGCACCTTCATCAATTCGGCGCAGGGCTTCGCCAAGATTAGTCGCGCCGCAGACAAAAGGTGTGGAGAACTCGCGCTTATTTATGTGGTAGAGCGAATCGGCGGGAGAAAGAACCTCGCTCTCGTCGATACAGTCAACTCCGATTGCTTGAAGAAGCTCCGCCTCAACAAAATGCCCTATACGGGCTTTCGCCATGACAGGTATGTTGACTGCGTTCATGATTTGCCGAATCATAGCGGGGTCGCTCATTCGCGAAACACCGCCCGCCGCCCTAATGTCTGCGGGAACACGCTCAAGAGCCATGACGGCACACGCGCCTGCCTCCTCGGCGATTTTTGCTTGCTCGACGTTGGTAACGTCCATTATCACGCCGCCTTTAAGTGCCGCGAGTTTTGTTCCGACATTTTCGTAGTGGTTTTTCATCTTTATTTTAATTATTCCTTTCGAAAAAATTCATACCACATATCATAATACCACATTTTGTCGAACTTGTCAAGGGGTTGAGAGGAAATTTTCGCGCTTCCATAATAATTTCCGAAAATTTTCCCATAATAGATACAAAAACACAAGAAAAGGCGGGAAATCAACATGGAAAAGAAGTTTAACCCCAAATATTTTAACACGAACATCATTCTCAAGGCGGTGATTATAGCCGTAATCTTGGCGGCAGGGTGGTTTGCGGTGTTCAACATACCCGACGCAGTGGAGAGTTCGCTTCCCGTTGTGCAGACAATCGCCCTCGAGAGCGTGGAATACTGCCCGACAGTTTCAGGAACAGGAATAATCACGGAAGACACCGACAAACACTGGCGCGTAACCGTTTCCGTGGCGGAAAGAGATATTCGCAGAGTTAAAATTGGGCAAAATGCGAAAATCAGCGGCGCAGCATTCGAAGACAATGTGTACACCGCGAAAGTGTACGACATCGGCTTGTCTGCAGTAACACAGCAAGGCGAGTTCGGGCGGGAAACGGTGGTGGAAGTTGTGCTGAAAATCGACAACCCTCACGCCGGCAATTCGGCAGAGGAATCACGGGGGCAACTGCGTTCGGGGAACACGGCGCGTGCCTGCATTCACGTTGGCGAAACGCAGAAGATTTTCACACTGCCCTACACCGCGATTATGCAAGACAGGCAGGGCGAGTATGTCTTTGTGCTTGAGGGGCATTCAGTTCTTCGCCGCAATATCGCGACAGGCGTGGAACTGTCCGACGGAACACAAATCTTAGCGGGGCTTTCCGGGAGCGACAGGGTAATCGCCCACCCAAACGCAGTCACCGAAAATGCGTTGGCAAGCAGAGAATAGCATATCTCTGCCTATGTAATCAAGACAAAACAAAAGTAACGGGAGGTGCAAATATGACAGCTTTAACAAATATCCTGAGGACTCGGACACGCTCGGCGTTGACGGTATCAGCAATTGCAGTGGGGGTATTCGCGGTGGTGCTTATTTCGGCGGCAGGAACGACAGGGCAAGCGCAAATCACTCGAACCCTTGAAGAGATGGGCATAAACTCGATTTTAGTTCAGCACGAAAGCAACTTCGCGGCTTCTAACCTGAACGACGAGTATATCGCGACAATATCCCGGGTTGCGGGGGTGGACAAAGCGATGCCTCTCATGGCGAGCATAAATCAGGTAAAGCTGATTGACGAATACGTCAGCAGCTTTACCTGGGGAATAAACGCAGATGCCCGTGAAATTATATCCCTTGAGCCCCTCCACGGGCGTTTGATTACCGCAGGCGACATCGCGGGGAAAAGCATGGTAGCAGTCATCGACGAAGACATCGCAATGGCGACATACGGGCGCAGCAACATCATCGGAAAGAGCATTCGTGTCTACTTGAGCGGCGCAGAGTATGAGTTCGAAATCGTCGGCATTGCCAAATCGGGAATAAGCACGCTTCAATCGGCGTTGTCGGGGCTTGTTCCGAACTTTGTGTATATTCCAATCAGCACCATGCAGATGCTAACGGGCAGGAACGGTTATGACAAAATCGCGGTTATGATAGAAAGCGGCTTAACATCGGCTGTGCCGACAATGGCGGGAAGGGCGGACGGCGCGTCCACCGACAGCGTAATCGCCGCGATTAACGACACAATCGTGCAGAGCCGCGGCGAAAATTCAGGAATGATTGTCTCGAACCTGCTCAGCCAAAAGCAGGGGCTTGAGCAAGTTTTAGCGACAATCACCCTTGTGCTTTCGCTGATTGCAGGAATCTCTCTGCTTGTATCGGGGCTTACTGTTATGACAACAATGCTCGTAAGCGTCGGCGAACGTCGGCGGGAAATTGGAATCAAGAAATCAATCGGAGCGAAAGACGCAGACATCGCCTGTGAGTTCTTAGGCGAAAGTGTGCTGTTAGCAAGCTTCGGGAGCGTTTTCGGCGCAGGGGCGGCTCTGGGCGTGACTGCACTCGGCTGTCATCTCACGGGGGTACAGTTCACGCCGCAGTGGTCGCCTGTTTTGCTCGCGGTTCTCTTCGCGATTGTTCTCGGCGCAGTCTTCGGAGTTTACCCGGCAATCAAAGCAGCGCGGCTTGAACCTGTTGCGGCACTTCGTGCCAATTGACAATTGACAATTGACAGTTGGTTGGCTCTCGAGGTATACCGCGATATATAAGTCGCCGTGCTTTATGACTCGCTCGGGAGGGAATTTGCGCCTGTCGCTCGTGTCAATGCTCTTGAATCCCTGTGCCAATCCTCTTCCCGTGAATTTGCTGTACGCTTCCTTTTGCACCCACATTCGTGTGAATTCATCGGCCGTTTCGACCTGCTCATTAACACAACAGACCCGCCGAACTACGGCGGGTTTAATCTGTGTAATCGGCTGAATGTCAAGCCCGATGTTTTGCCCGGCGACAACACACGCGGCTGCATATTTACAGTGTGAATAGCTGAAATGAATGCCGCTGAACTCCGGCTGTGAAAAATACGGCTTGCCAAGCTCTGTCTTCGCGATTGTCGGACGCGCAATTACCCCGCACTCGCGTTCTAAGGCATAGTCAAGAAGCCGCAAGGCGAGTTCACTTTGCTCGGTGCGGTTAAGCGGAGTGGAGGTGGTTAAATAGATGTTGATAGAGTTGTTCATGCCCTCCAAAACGCCCCGAAGCCGCGATACGCCGCGTAAACATCAGCTTTCGCGGTGAGTTCCATCGGCGCGTGCATGGAAAGCACGGGAACGCCTATATCCACCGTGTCGATATTCATTCGTGCCACAAACATAGCGACTGTTCCGCCGCCCCCCGCATCTACCTTGCCGAGTTCCCCTGTCTGCCACGGAACGCCCGCTCCGTCAAGAACTCCGCGAAGCTCTGCGAGATATTCTGCCGACGCATCGTTAGTGCCGGATTTTCCCCGAGAGCCGACGTACTTTTGAATCACCGCACCGCGATTCATAAAGGCTGAGTTATTCTTTTCAGAAACGTCTGCAAAAGTCGGGTCTAATGCCGCGCAAACGTCTGCCGAAAGACACTTAGACTTTTCGAAGATTCGCCGAACATTCACGCCCTGTGCGTCTGCTAAGTCCTCAAGAAAGTACTCTAAATAGTTCGAGCCAAGCCCCGTGTTTCCATAACTGCCGACTTCTTCTTTGTCCGCAAACACGCACACCGCAGTCGCGGCGGGAACGCCGTCTAAATCCAGCATCGCCGTGAGTGAGGTATAAGCGCAGACACGGTCGTCTTGCCCATAGGCACCGACTAAGCTTCTGTCGAACCCCACATCACGCGCTTTGAACGCAGGAACAAGCTCAAGCTCTGCGGTGGTGAAATCGCTCTCGGTTATGCCGTATTTGTCATGCAAAAGCTTCATAATCGCGAGTTTTACGCTTCCGTGTTCCGCGCCCAAACTCCGCTCGCCTGACGGCTCGCTGCGCGTCGTCGGGCAAAGCCCGACTTCCTTGCCGCTTTTGAAAGGACGGCTTCCTATAAGAACATTCAGTTCTTCGCCTTTAATCAGCTCTTTCGCGGGGCGTTTATACTGCGCCTCCGCTAAATGCGGGAGCAAGTCGGTAATCGTGAAAACAGGGTCGCTCTCGTCTTCCCCGATGTTGATTTGCACCGTGCTTCCGTCCGCTTTGCAGACTACGCCCTGCAAGCTCAGCGGAATCGCCGCCCACTGATATTTCTTGATTCCGCCGTAATAATGGGTCTTAAAATACGCGAGTTCGTTATCTTCAAACAGCGCATTAGCCTTGAGGTCAATCCTCGGCGAGTCGATATGGGACGCTATAATCCTGACTCCCGCCGCATCTAAAGGCTCATAACCGATTACCGCAAGGATTACTGCTTTTTCGCGATTGTTCACATAAAGCTTATCGCCGCTTTTATACTTTTTGCCTGCCTTGAATTCCTTGAACCCTGCCGCTTTCGCCTTTTCGATAATCCTGCGGGCGGCTGTGCGTTCTGTTTTGCCCGCATCAAGAAAGGCTTTGTATTCCTCACAAAACTCGTCTGCTAACGCGAGTTCGCTTACCGTCATTTCTTTGCAGATGTTCTGCCTTTGAGCGAAAAGCTGTTTCTCTAAGTCTTTAATTGTCAGCGGTTCTGCTTTTGCTGCAGTTTGATTATCTTGTTTAATTTGCTTTGGCATTTGAGTACCCCTTTTTCTAAATCGGCTATATCGCCGTTATTTTCGATGAGCAAATTCGCGTGTTCGCGGAAAAAGTTCTCGCTGTGTTGATTTTCAAGCCGCGCCACTGCGTCTTCTCTGCTGATTTTATCGCGGTCGATGATTCGCTCAATACACCGCTCGCGGCTCGCGATTACAGCGATAATCTGAACGCAGAAGTCATCAACTTTGCTTTGATAAAGCGTCGGAGCGTCTAAGACAGTTGACAATTGACAGTTGACAGTTGACAGTTTGATTTGCCTGAGAAGCTCATATGTTACATAAGGAAACACAATCCGCTGATAAGCTTGAATCTTGTTCCAATCTGCAAAAAGCAGTTTACGTGCCTTATTTCTGTCAAACTCACCCTCTGTGAACACTTCGGGGAATTTTTCCCGCACCTCATCAATACAAGGGCTGCGAGTTATTACCGCCCGCGCAACCGTATCGCAATCAATTACAGTATACCCGTTTTCGCCCAAAATCTTCGAAACAGTGCTTTTCCCCGCACCGGACATTCCCGTAAGCCCTATAATCATAAACCTGCCGCCTTCATTATTCTGTTATACAACGCTGCTCCCACACCCGATTGTTCGGGCAATTTCACATAGATTTCCTTCGCGCCGCTCTCGTCAAATTCCCGAAACTTCGCGAACAGCGTCTGTGTGTCGGGGTTCGCGATTACAAAGCACGACTCCCCCGCTGCTTTCGGCGGAATATCCCCCTCATACACCACCACCCGCGCTTTCGGCGAATAGTGCTTATAGCGCGTCCCGGGGCTTCGCGGGCTCTCGCCTGTGTTCGCAACAACTTCCCCGAACGCCGACAGCATTTCCGCTGTGATTGCACCGGGGCGAAGTATTTGAATACGCCCCGCATCAAACATCACGACTGTGCTTTCAATCCCGCAAGAACACGCGCCGCCGTCTATAATCAACGGGATTCGTCCTTGCAAATCCTCATAGACGTGCCGGGCAGTCGTCGGGCTTGGTCGCCCTGATAAATTCGCCGACGGAGCAGCAAGGGGGCACATCGTGTCGTTGATTACTTCAAGAAAGATTGCATTATTCGGTACACGCACAGCGACTGTGTCAAGCCCGCAACTCACACCGGCCGGAATCGGGCAATTCGCCCCTCTGGGAAGCACCATAGTCAGCGTTCCCGGCCAGAATGCCTCTGCGAGCTTTTCGGCTAAGGGCGGGAGTTCTAATCCTAAATCGCGAACCATCTCAATTCCGCTCACATGAACAATCAGCGGATTATCCTGCGGTCGGTTCTTAGCCGCGAAGATTTTCCCAATCGCCGACTCGTCTAACGCACTGCCCGACAGCCCGTAGACTGTCTCCGTCGGAAGCGCGACTATTTCCCCTGCCCGCAACAGCGGCACAGCGAGTGTGTGGTCTGCGGTGATAACTGTCAACTGTCCATTGTCCATTGTCAACTGTCAAGTCCCCCCGCGCGCTGCTGCTTTCATCTCGCGGATTGCTTCTATGCGGTTCTCCACTGCAATCAGCATTGCCGCAGGAAGCGCAATCATTTTCTCTTGCTTGAGTTCGAAGAAGAGCCGCCCTGCCGCGTCGGTTTTGCCGAGCTTGAAGCAAAGCTCTGCAAGGGTGAAGGTGATTTGCTGAGTTTGCTTTTCATCTAAGCGGATTTTTGAGTAAATGTAATTGTACCCCTCATAGGCTTGTTCCTGAGCATAGGTAAGCATGGCTTTATCGCCGCAGTCGTCATACAATCGGCTGAGCCGAAGCCACGTTTCGGCGTTGATGAACTCGTGCTTGTCATAGACAATACTCGCGCAAAGCAAGGACAGATAGTACCCCGCGAATACGGTGAAACTGTCCCGCTCTTTACCGGATTTGACAGCAAGGGGCTTATAAACATCGAGCATTCTGAAAATCTCATCGGCGTATTTCGGACGCGCCTCCGCGAATCTCTTGCCGTCCGCGCTGAACAGGCAGTTCGGGCAGGTAATAACAGCGTAGTGCATGGGTTCTATCTCCGCGTAGCGGGCACGCATATCGGGGTCAACCGAGGTGCGGCGAACTTTTGACTGCATGAGAAACGGCTCTTCAAACTCGACTTTGCACAGGGGGCATTTAGTCTTGATAAAAGACAACAGAGGCGACGTGTCCGTCATATGCGCAAGCTTGAGCGTCCCGTCATAACTGCCGTGTGCTTTCGGGAACAGCGGCACACTGTCGCGGATTTTGAGACGTGCGAGAGCGTCGGTTTCATGGCCGCCGAGAAAATCGGTTGTTCCGCGAATACGCTCCGCAAGCAACCCCATGTGTATCATGTCAAGATATGGGTTCTGCGGTTTAGTTCCATACTCACTTCGCGGTGAAAGCTCGATTAGCTCATATTCTTTGCCGCGCATGACTCCCTTCGCGACTTTTTCGAGTGCCGTACAGCGTTCATGTAGTGCGTTGAAAAGCCGCGCCGAAAGCGAGGGGGCGCATTCAAGCAGCTTCGGGAAGTTCTCTCGATTAACTCCCACTGCTGTCCCCCCTTCGCTGCAGACAATTGTCGCGCTTCGCGGGCGGTGGTCAAGAAGCGACAACTCTCCGAAATAGTCCCCCGGTTTGTAAACGACTGTCTTCGTCGCGTCGTTCCCCGGGGTTTTGATTTGCGCTGTGAACTCTCCTTTAAGAACAACGTACATTTCTTCGCCTTCCTCCCACTGGGTGAAGACAACCTCTCCTTTTTTGAAGATTTTGTACGTTCCTGCATTTCTGTAAATGTTCAAGTTATCCATTAGTTCTGCACTCCTTCATTTATTATTTTTTCACAGCGCGGTGAGGACACCGCACCCTACGTTCCACTCGCTACTAACTTCGCCGCCTTATCTGCAATGGCGAGAGCGTCGAAAACCTCGTCGCAATCGCCGTTTATGATATACTCAATGCGATAAAGCGTCAACCCGATTCGGTGGTCGGTTACTCGCCCTTGAGGGTAGTTGTAGGTGCGAATCCGCTCTGAGCGGTCCCCCGTGCCGACTTGTATTCGCCGCTCCTGCGCGATTTTGTCGGTCTGCTCGTTAATCTTTGCTTCATAGAGCTTGGCATAGAGCATCTTCATGGCTTTGTCCCTGTTCTTGTGCTGAGAACGCTCTTCTTGGCATTCCACCACCACACCCGACGGCTTGTGAATTATTCGAATGGCAGACTCGGTCTTGTTTATATGCTGACCGCCCGCCCCTGATGCCCGAAAAGTCTGTGTTTCTAAATCGGCAGGGTTGATTTCCACGTCAACTTCTTCGACTTCCGGCAAAACTGCCACAGTAACAGTAGACGTGTGGATTCTCCCCTGAGACTCAGTCTCGGGAACACGCTGAACTCTGTGAACCCCGCTCTCATACTTGAGCTTGGCATAGGCACCCTCACCCTCAATCGTGAAGGCGATTTCTTTATACCCGCCGAGTTCCGTGGGATTAGAATAGTTGACTTCTGCTTTCCAGCCTTTGAGTGCGGCGTACATCGTATACATTCGGTAGAGCGAATTCACGAAAAGCGCGGCTTCGTCGCCCCCTGCCCCTCCGCGAATTTCGATGATGACGTTGCGGTCGTCGTCGGGGTCTCTCGGCAACAGGAGTAGCTTCAGCTCTTCCTCGCAGGTGCTGATTAGCTCGCGATTTTCGTCAAGCTGCAACTGCGCCATTTCGCGAAAGTCCGTCTCGAGAGAGCTGTCCGACAGAAGCTCCTGCGCTTCTTCATAAGC
>WQXP01000024.1 GCA_009784765.1 Oscillospiraceae bacterium
GGGCGGACATTGTTAAGCATCACGAAGAACTTCAGCGCATTCGTGCTATTGAGGACTTCTCTGAAGACCATGTCGAGGTTCTTCCGGGCGACGACAAACGCTCGGTCATTGTCAACGACCGCGTAAACGTCGTCAACGCTATGGCACAAGTTTACATGACTTGTGTGATTTCGTAAGACATAAACAAATACGACGGCGCGGCGTGGACGCAAATCAATTCGACGGCGCGGCGTGGACGCCGCGCCCTACTTTATGAAATGAGGTGTTTCTAAATGAAAAATATGGTTATGAGAGGCAAGGACGCTGTTTCTGCGAAACTTGCCGAATGTTTCGTTACTATCGGCGGCAATCGCTACAATTTCATGCAGGCGATTGATTTCGAGGCGAAATTCGAACGCATTAAAACTAAAATCCCTGTTCTCGGGCAAACGGGAGCGGGGAACAAGTCCACAGGCTGGCGCGGCACGGGGCGTGCTACTTTTCACTACAACTCTTCTGTTTTTCGTGATATGATGCTCCGATACAAAAGCACCGGCGAGGACGTCTATTTCGAAATTCAGGTTTCTAACCACGACCCGTCCTCTGCAGTCGGGCGGCAAACCGTCGTTTTCGTCGATTGCAACATCGACGGCGGAATCTTAGCCAAGTTCGACGCCAACGGCGAGTATCTCGACGAGAAACTCGAATTCACTTTCGAGGACTTCCGTATGCCGCAGAAGTTTAAGGAATTATCGGGAATGAGGTAGGTGGAACAGTCCGCAGAACCTCGGGAAACGGGCGACCGAGGACGGTCGCCCCTACGGGGGGGCGTGGTGTCGGCTGGGCGCGATTACGGCGGAACGCATGAATGCGTTCCCTACAAGCCCCCGATTTTTATTGTGAAAGGAATTATTCAATATGTCTGAATTATCTTTGTTTTTGAAAGACAACAAGGTTCGGCGCGAGAATGCTTTTTTCGCGGCAACCAAATCGCTCCTCAATCAAGAGGGGCAACCGCTTTTGTGGGAAGTGCGTCCCATTACCACTCGGGAAGATGAAGCGATTCGCGAACAATGCACTTTCTTTGACTCTTCCGCAAGCCGATTTCGGCTTAACCCTTCTCTCTACATGGCGAAATTATCTGCTGCTGCTGTCGTTGAACCTAATCTCTACAACGCTACCTTGCAGAACTCTTACGACTGCGCCACGCCTGAGGAACTGCTTCGCGAAATGCTCGATGACCCCGCCGAGTATCAGGCTTTTGTTAAGTTTGTGCAATCTTTCGGCGACTTCAGCGTTTCTATGGAAGAAAGGGTCGAAAACGCAAAAAACTAATTGCGGGCGATTTTGACAGCAAAGTCGCCCGTTTATGTTTGCTCAAATTCGGCTGGAAGCCTTCTGATTACCTTAAACTATCCAAAAATGAACGGGCTTTTATTATTGCGAGCCTTTTCCCGAACTCTTCTGTGAAAGGAAATTTACCATGAGCGATATTCATTACATCGAATCTTTAATGAACCCTGACCCGTTCAATCTTGAAAGCACTGTGAACAACTTTTCTTTCAGCGTTCCCCAAGTTGTTGTTGATTTGGACAAAAACATCAGCGATTCTGACACCGAATACCTTACGAATTACTCTGACTCGCACGCTTTTTGCGACGAATCACGGAGCGTTTCGAGTGTTTTTAACACTGATGAACATTCCGCCACTCTGATTAACAACAATCACAACCCCATTGAACAACATTCGCACACTATTTACGATTACTCTGATTCTTCTGAGCAACATACTGCTCTTGAGCAGCAGTTTGTTTCAGAGCATCACGACAACATCGTCAACGATAACACGTGTTTTAACACTCACTCTGACTCTTCTACCAACATTTCTGTAGTGAACGAAACAGTGCATCGGCAAGCGGCTCCCGTTACCGTCAACTTTAACGCATATAACGAATTTCACACGCAATCTGCGGGAGCCTCAAGCGTCGATGTTTCTACCATTATGGACGCTTTTTGCACTCAATTAGCTGACGCCGTTACTATCGCGGCAGAAGGAGTACGACTATGAGCTACAGTTTCTTTTTAGATAATATTCGCCTACCCGTCGCGCCAAGCAAAATCGACGTTCGTTACGCGAATAAAATTTCACGGCTTGAACTCGCCGACGCTTCTGAAATTATTCTCGGCTGTTCTGAACTGCTTACCTCTATATCTTTTCGCGCATTGCTCCCTTGGAAGCAATACCCTTTCGCTGTTTACACCGACGGATTCAAACGCGGTGACGAAATTCTTTCGCGAATACTCTTGCTTAAAGAAAAGGGTAACCCTTTCCGATTTATTATGCGCAGGCGGCTCGGGCATGATGCAGGGCTTTCTTTTAATATCCGCGCTGTCATTAAAGAAGTCCGCGTTCTTGAGGACGCTTCTAACGGCTCTGACATCTACGCAGACATTGAACTCGTCGAGTTTCAGGAACCCCCCATTATACAGACAATCTCTGTCCCTGTTTCTACTGCCGCTTTCTCTGAACCTGTCCGCCCTGTCGAAAACCACACCCCTCAGCGGACTTATACTGTTGTTCGCGGCGATTCACTCTGGGGGATTGCTCAGCGGTTTCTTAAATCCGGCAACCGTTGGAAAGAAATCTATGAGCTGAACAAAGCCGCCATCGACTCTCGCAATCGCGGAACGGGCAAGGTTTATTACACCATCTATCCCGGGCAAATCTTCAAATTACCCGCTGAATAATCACAAGGAGGTCTTGCACTTATGCCTTTTGAACTAATCATCGACAACGGACGACAACAATTTTCCCCTCCTGTTCACGGGGAAATACTCCTCGAGACTTTTGAGCAGGGGCGTTGCTCTAAATTGGTATTCTCCGCTTTAAGCAAACTCCCTGTTCTTGAGGGCGATATTGTCAGTTTGCGCGTTGGCGGCACTCCTGTTTTTTTAGGCGTAGTCTTTGCGCAGGCACAAGCATCATCTCTTCGCACGATTACTGCTTATGACCAACTGCGTTATCTGCGAAATCGCGACACCTATGTCTATCATTCTAAATCTGCCTCTGATGTTGTGCGTATGATTGCCCTTGACTACAAGCTCAAGCTCGGCGCGGTTGCTCAAACTTCGTATATCATTCCGAGCCGTGTTGAGGACAATGTATCGCTTGCTAATATTATTCAAAACGCACTTAATATTGAATTTGAGCAGACTTCTCAGCGGTTTTTGCTCCTCGACGAATTTGGGCGGCTTTCCCTCAAAACTTATGCACAGATGCAAACTAACCTCTCGATTACGCCGAGTTCGTGCGAGTCTTTCGATTTAAGCACTTCTGTTGACTCGCGTTTTAATCGTGTTAAAGTTTCACGCTATGACAGACGTGCAGGGCGGCGCGACATCTTCGTTGCTTCTGACCCTGTTTCCGAATCGCGGCTCGGGATTCTCCAACACTATTCCCCTGTCGGGCTTCGTAACGAGGTTTTGCTTCCTGAACAGGCACACTCTCTCCTTAAAGTCTTTAACCGCGACTGTAGAAAACTTCGCATTCACTCGTTGTGTTCCGGCAATATCGCGACTCTTCGGGCGGGTTCGATTGTTTCACTCTCTCTGCCCGACATTGCGCAAAGGGCTGTTGTTTCGCGTTGTTTGCACAGAATCTCTGCGAAAAAACACGTTGCTGATTTGGAGGTGAGTTTATGACACTGACAAACGACATCGCCACGCTCATGAAAATACTCGCTGTCGATGCTGTTGATGCAGATAAACCCGTTGCTGTTATGTTCGGGACTGTTGCTTCACTTAACCCGCTCACTGTTGAAGTTGAGCAAAAATTCCGCCTTTCGGGCGAACAACTCTGCTTTTTGCGTACTGTTGTTCCTGTTCAAAATTATCTGGGCATTTGGAACGACTTTTCTTCTGTTTTACGCATCGGCGACACCGCCGTCTTGCTTCGTGAGCAGGGCGGTCAACGATTCATTATTTTGGGGGTGGTTTAATGCTTTTACCTGACAGACTTTCTGACATTATCGACGCGGACGACTATGAATATCCTCGCACCGCTTCCTGCTTTGCTGACAAAACCTATGACTTATCCGGCTCTTCGCGCTTTATTTACGGCGTTGAAGCGGTTAAACAAGCTGTTTACAAAGCTCTCAAGACACAGCGATTTCGACATGAGGTTTACTCTACCGACTATGGTCTTGAGTTCGGTGATTTGTGCGGCTGTGACCCGGAGTTCGTCTGTATCGAACTCGAACGGCGGATTAAAGACGCGCTTAGTACCGATTCGCGCATTACCGACGTTTCCGGCTTTCGCTTCGAAACGCTCAAATCGTCTTCGGGGGGCGGCTCTGTTGTTCTTGCGACTTTTACCGTTTCTGCCGATAGTGATAGCTTTGTTTTTCAACACGAAATTGACTTAGGACAATAATTAACAGGAGGTATACTTTAACTATGTACAACAACATGACTTTTGAATTTCTTTTGGAG
The DNA here is from genome assembly GCA_009784765.1 of Oscillospiraceae bacterium. Taxonomy (GTDB): domain Bacteria; phylum Bacillota; class Clostridia; order Oscillospirales; family Ruminococcaceae; genus Ruminiclostridium_E. The sequence goes on from WQXP01000024.1 coordinate 4,471, forward strand.
CGTATGCTCTCTCGCATTCCTGATGACATCGACAAGCGCGAAGGGTCTGTTATCTATGATGCTCTTGCGCCTGCTGCCCTTGAACTCGCTCGGTTTTACTCTGCCCTTGACAATGTTCTTGATGAAACTTTTGCTGATACTGCCGGTCGTGAAATGCTCATTCGACGCGCCGCTGAACGCGGGATTTCTCCTTATCCTGCTTCTCCTTCTACTGTTCGGGCTTCTTTTACACCCGCTTCTGTTCCTGTCCCCATCGGCTCTCGCTTCACTCTCGCCGATTCTCGCGGCGATTTACGCTTTCACGTTTCTGAAGCTGTTCCTAACTCGCCGGGGCAGTTTTTTCTTATTTGCGAAAGTGTCGGCGAAGTCGGGAACATTTCTGCGGGTGAACTTGTTCCTGTCGAATATATCGACTTACTCACTAACGCTCAAATCATTGAACTCACGCTTCCGGGCAATAACGATGAAGACACGGAACATCTTCGTAAGCGATATTTTGACAGCCTCGAAGTGCAGAGCTACGGCGGCAATATTCGCGACTATCAGCGCATGACCCTTTCGATTCCGGGTGTTACCGGCGTTAAAGTCGAACCTGCTTGGGCCGGAGCGGGAACTGTCCGTTTGGTTATTCAAGACTATCGCGGGCTTACACCTACTTCTGCTGCACTCAACCAAGTTCTTGACATTCTTGACCCGCCGCCTTTCCCGGGACGCGGCGACGGGCTTTCGCCCATTGGACACCGCGTTACTGTTTCGGGGGTTAGAAGCGTTCCTACTAATATCAACGCTACTTTTACTCTTGCTGCAGGGGTTACTTTTGATGATGTTCGCCCTGAACTTGAGCAAATTGTCGAACGCTATTTCAGCGAACTTCGCGCTAACTGGTCTTCTTTTTCTAACATCGTTGTTCGCGCCGCTGAGTTAGAATCGCGGCTTCTTAACGAATCGGGCGGCAAGGTTATTGACATTGTTGATTTTAGGTTCAATAACTTAGTTGCCGGTCGCAATTTCGTGATTCTTGCTAACGATGTTCCTATGAGAGGAGCTGTGAATAATGTTTGATTCTAATCCGCGTGACTCTCACATTTCTGTCGGCGAATATCTTCCGCAGTTCATGCGTGTGAACAACTCTTTTGCTCACATTGTCAACACCGAAAACCATGAACTTGCGGCGATTTCTGATGCTGTTGACGCTGCTCTCGATAACTCTTTTTCTGCTTTTGCTGATTTTTCACCGGGGGGGATTGCTCGTTGGGAAAAGCTTCTCGGCATTATTCCGCAAAGCGATGCCGCCCTTCGGACGCGCCGCCTTGAAGTTCTTACTCGCCGCAACGACCGACTCCCTTACACGCACCGTACACTCGACGCCGCTCTCACTGAACTCTTCGGCAATAACGGCACTGCTCGACACATTCTTTCGGTCAATGCACCAGCTTTCACTGTTACTGTTACGCTTTTGCCTGAAATAGCCGATTTGCTCCCTATTGTTCAACGCTTCGTGCGGGGGCGTGTTCCCGCTAACATGATTGTTAATGTTAGCGTTGTCTGATTTTGAAAGGAATTTACTAACTATGAACGACATCGTAAACATCATTACCAGCGTCGGCTTTCCGATTGCCATGTGCCTTTGGTTTATGTGGCGTACCGAGAAAGTCATCAAAGACAACACCAAAGCTATACACGACTTGTGTAAGCGCATTTCTGAAATGGAGGTATACTCATCATGAATACTGCTGTTAATCCCGACACTATTTTCGTCGTTGTTGCGGGAAGTTTCGAGAAACGCGCTAACGCTGAGGCGCATATTCGGCGGCTCGCTGACAAAGGCGTTTGCAGTTTCTTAGTCGAAAAGACTGAAATTGCTCCTGTTAGCGAAGTTGATGAGCTTGAAGACGACTGATAATCATGCGGCGCGGTGTGGACATCGCGCCCTACATAAAAAATTTGTAATTCGGTGAACACTTTTACCCCGCTCAATCGTATTATAGACAAATCCACTTTATATGAAAGGTATACTGCTATGAAAAACATGAGAAAACGACTATTATACTTGCTCGCTGCCACCGCTTTGGTGCTGACGATGATTGCCCCCGGTCCGATAGCGCAGGCTTCGCAAATCGGCAACAGAGGTGCGTCTGTGTTCAACGACGCTCTCGCCGATTTCGGCGTTGAGCTGTTCCGGCGGGCTTTCGCCGAAACATTCGCAGAGACCGGCGGCGAAAACACACTCGTGTCGCCGCTGTCGGTTATACTTGCACTCACTATGACTGCTAACGGCGCGGACGGCAACACTCGCTCCGAAATGCAGGACGTTCTCGGGCAGGGGCTTGCTCTCGAGAGCCTCACACATCTGCTCCGCGATTATGCAAAGGGGCTTCCGAGTACGGAGGACAGCTCGCTGAACATTGCGAACTCGATTTGGTATGATGATGACAGAGTTGAGGTTCTTGAAGCGTTCTTGGCGACTAATCGCGAGTTTTTCGATGCGGAAATTCTTGCGGCGGATTTCGGCGACCCTGCGACCGTCGGGCTGATTAACGCTTGGGTCAAAGAAAAGACCGAAGAGATGATTGATAAAATCATTGCTGAAATTCCCGAAGAAGCTCTCATGTATCTGATTAACGCGATTGCTTTCGACGCAGAGTGGTTACGGAAATTTGACGACAATGGAGTCCGAGAACGGAATTTCACTGCTTATGACGGCAAGGTTCAAAGAACCGAATTTATGAGTTCGATGGAGTCCTTTTTGATTGAGATGGACGATGCTGTAGGTTTCCTCAAGCATTATAAGGGCGGACATTACTCTTTTGCGGCGATTTTGCCTGATGAGGGCATTGACATCGCGGACTTTATCGAGGGACTCACGGGAGAGAGCCTGATTGGCGCGCTTGAGTCCGCGAAAAGCAATAGACCTTAGCTTTTACGTTGTCGCACATCTCGATTATGCTTTCGAGTCCGATTGTGTAGCGTAAAATTTCAAGTGCATCTGAAATCGTGGGCGTTACGCTACTCGTGAGTATTCCGATATGCCTTTCGAGCCGTAGAAAGGGCACTTGAATTTGCTCTTGAAATATTTCAAGCTGTTCTAAGTTGAGTGGGTTGCCGTGCAATGTCGGCGAAAATTGCAACATACGCGAAATCAGCGGTGTTGCATCGGCGATTTGGTTGTTGTGCAATGTCGCGGAGGGTGGTGTTTAATCATTGCGAAAAAATGCGGATATTTCCGTTTTCAATCAGTTTAACGATTAACTCCTCGAAGCAAATTTGCCATTCCTCTTCAAAAAGGGTAATTTCTTGAAAAAGCTTGCCACTTTCTGCATTGTCAACATAACCATTTTCTACGAAAAATGTTGCACGCAAAGAGTCGTAGTATTTAGAAATCATAAGCTCTTTCCGTACAATATCGTATTGTGATTCCCAATACTCCGCAAGCGACATTCCCGCACCCTCAAGAAACGGTAAAACCACCTCTTCGAAATTTACCGATGCTTCCATTGTTTCGATGTTAGTGTCGATTACATTCCTTATTTCATGCTCGTCTGCACAAAAACCCAACCGCGAAGCTTCTGCATATAAAACTTCACGCCTCAAAAGAGATTGAACAGCACGTTCTCTGCCGTCAGTTATTCCCATTGCTTTGAATTGCTCTTCAATTTTATCAACCTCACTCCTGTTAATAGAAAAGTTATCACCCTCAATATAAACTTGCCCTGCCTTACTTGAATTCACCAAAGTGTCACTTTCTATTTGACCTGACCGAAAAAAAGAGTTGTTTAGCACCGTATCACGAGTTGCGGCAAGCGAAATCCCCGTTGCTACAGAAGCCAAAAAGCCAACAACTGCGACTACGAAAACGATTTTGTTAAGTTTGTTCATTATAAACACACCTTTCTTTTGTTTCATTATTTTTAAGGAACACGCAAACTCAATTCTTGAACGTGTTGAATTGAATTTGAACCCGGCATAGATATAGTAGTAACAAATTGGGCGCGATGTGAATTGTTCCTACTATAGGTAACGCAGAAAAAGTTGTCCCTGTATTCATCGAAAGTCCATGCGGGGTTCTTGTAAAGCGAAGGCCAAGTTGTTGGCGAGGTTATCGCGTAGCGTGATGTTGACATTGTCAATCCGCGTTGTTCCCGAAGCACCGCTTATTTCCACAGTGCAGTTCGCCGTGTTGCCCGAAAAACTCAAATTCAGCATATGCGTGTTTGTCGAAAACGGCTGAAACTCAACGGGGGCGGCAACTGCTGTCATGCTCAAACAAGCAATCGCCAGACAAAGTGCCATTACTTTTAGCAAATTTTTCATAAATCGTCTACCTCCTTTCTTGTGTTATTCGGGCTTTTTGCACCCTCTGTATAATATAACGATTGAAAGGTTTGGTTTGTGAGAGAATTTTTGAAATTTTTCAAAAAATTTTGAATTTAGTCGATTTCACTTATAACCAATAGGTTTAATAGCTCTTCTTTGTCTAAAATGCTATAAACCACATAACCGTACAAACTATCAGTCCATATAATCTTGTTTGCTCCTCTGTTACTTGTAAAAACTACCTCTATGTCGCCAACGAATAATTGTTCGATGTCTTCGTCCTCTGTGCTGACTTGAAGGTGTGTGTTCATCGTGAATTGCTGAAATATCAACTCATCGGTTCCGTTTGTGAACGTGCTTACTGCTAAAGTGCCGTAGTGTTCCGTTCCGATAAGGCTGTAATCCACAGGCAAGTGTAACGGCAAAAAAATTTGCTCTATTTCTGTGGGATAGTCGTTATTTTCGGTATCATTTCTAAAGAGTATACTGGTAAACACCTCACCCACAGAGATAATAAAGTTGATAAAACCCTCTCTAAGCGCCTGTACGCTTGATGTCATAATTGTTAAAGAAGTAAGCAAAGCAAGTGCGAATACGGCGACACGTTTGCCGACTGTGTTCACGTATCGGTAGTAGGGTTTCCTGCTTAAACGCAACAGCCTATCCATTTTTCGGTTGAACTCAATCGAAAAGACGTGCGGCTCTAAAACCGCCGCTTCTCTCAAAGAAATCATTTCACGCCGTTGAGCTTCTCGTGCGGCTTCTTGAATTTTTAAGAACACTTCACGGCTTTCGTCAAGCCCTTTACGACCTCTAAGCATAATTAAACCCCTCCTCCCTAAGCATTTTTCTAATTTTTGCCTTGCTCTCTGCAAGCGTTTTTTTGCAGTTTCTATAGGGATATGTAAGGTTTTCGCAACTTCATTCAGCGAAAACTCATTACTATAGTAGAGATAAACTATTTCTCTGTAATCGTTGGGCAACTTGGCTATCGTTGCGGTTAGCAACTCCGTATCCATTTTCATTATCGTTTCGTCCTCAATGTTTGTAGTAGAGGGGACTTCGTCCATAGAATTATCCGAATAGGTCTCAACGAACTTATTGCGATGTTCCCGCCGAAGCATATCTATTGCAACCCTCTCACATATAGTAACGCAGTAAGAGGCTGTTTGGGGACAGGAAATTTCATTTATTTTCGATAAATTTTCAATAATCTTTACGAAAGCTTGATGAACAGCATCTTCGGAAAGTGAATGATTCCGTAAAATACCGTAGGCTTTACGCTGCATCATGCCCGCGTACTCAACGTAAAGCTGTCCGGCTTTGTTTCTGTCATCGGACGATTCAATCATGGCTATACAGATTGGAAACATGGTGATTCTCCTTTACGTTGTGAATGGGTCTTTGCTTCATTATAGCATATTTTTTAACAAAAGTCAATCCTTTTTTAATAAAGTTCATGTGAATTGGCAGAATCTTTCCAATTTTGCGGGGTATACCCTTTATGATGTAGTGGCATAGAGATGAGTGGGACTTGATTCCTCTCATCGGAACGATTCGTTCCGCAACCAACTGCCCGTTTCGGGCTGTTGCTCTAATCACGTCCATTCAATGGACACCCTAAGTCGAACTTAGCTCGTAA
>WQXP01000025.1 GCA_009784765.1 Oscillospiraceae bacterium
CACACGCAGCGGCTCGCCTTTTCGCAAAGAGAGCGTCATCTTGTTGAGAGCGTCTATGGTGTTGCTGTATTCCTCACCCCAGCAGACCATGTTGAACTTGCAACGCCGACAGACTGTTTCGCCCGCTGTGTTATAAACCCATGAAACATCTTTGGTGTTGCGCTTGTCCAAGATTTCCCCCGCTTTTTCGACTGCGGATTTAACGTCGCAAAGTGCGTCACTCGCTAAGCGAAGCCGCTGTGCGAATATTTCGGCGGGCATTGATTTTATGCCGCCGCTGTACAGTGCCCCCCCCGAGACTCTTGAGGCGCTTGTGCTATCCGGGTCACAGGCGGATGCTGCTGCACAACTGCTCCCGAACAGCCGCAGCGCAAGCCCCTGCGCCGCGTCTTGCGGCATCGCCATGAACAGCACTGCTCCTACTGCCCCACTCAAGAGTGTTGACAATGCGAATGCGTCAAGCCCTGTTACTGCTGTTCCGAGTACTACCGCGAATACGAAGGCTGTTCCTTGGCTCGCTTTGCCGTACTTTGCCGCAAGTGAACTCACAGGGAGAGCCGCCGCGAAAATCACCGCGCTTGCAGCGAACTCCGGCGCGACACAGACTGCCCCTGCCGCCGCCAACGCCCCCACTACCGCCCCTACTCGCCCGGTGCTGTTCATAAGCGCGAGTGCGGCAGCCGCGCCGATTGCCAGTGCTATATTTACGGGAAGCTCATACACCAATGACAGATTCGTAAGCATTGCCGCCGCGAACACGCCTACCGTTCCGTGTGCGGCGAGGTCGGCTAATCTGCGTCGCTCTTTTACCCCACTTGATTCAAACTCAAGGCGCCGCCTTCGCCCCCACGAACTCATGACTGTCAGGAGTGCGAACGCCAAAACCCCGCAGGCAAGCGCAGCCACGAGTGCTGCAACAATGTCTGAGGGGCGTGCCGCCGTAATCGCACCGATTGTGCCGACACTCAAGACAGTAAGGGCGACGGTGGACAGGTCGAGCAGCCGGTAAGACTTAGGCGGCGATGACGCGCCGGTTCCGACGACGAAAAAGCGAAATCCGCCCACAACGAGCATCAGCGCGAGGGTTGTTGCGGCTTCGAACAACTGCCCTTTGCTCAAAAACGCCGCAAGAGAGCCCAGAAACACGAAAATTGTGTCTGCCCCCGAAACGCTCCCGATTAGTGCAATCGCCAGCGGCGTTATCGCGCCGCCGCTTCCGCCGAGTGCTTCGCCGAAAAGCTCAGAACTCGCGACAATCAGCGCGAGTATAAAAACTCCGGGATAGCGGAAGAATCCTGCATTTTGTTTGATGAAGCTATGTACAGCTTGTTGTATACTCATGATTTTGTTTTCCTTTACTTTAGACTATATAAGCCGGGTTATGTTATCATTATATAGTATGTAAAGCGTGAAATTTGTCAAAATACGGTGGGTTTGAAAATCTTTTTATAAATTCCCCCGCCCCTCACAGAGAGGGGCGGGGGGGGATTTTTTATTTCACTCACTCTATCCTATTTGGGCTGACTACCCACACGCCGTTTACCAAAGCGAAATAGACGTTGATTTCGGTGGAATCGCCGCTGTCCGGGTGAGTAACCAACACAGTCGCGTAGGGATGATACTCGACTTCGTTACCCGGAACAGGGAGGCCGTGCCATTCGCGAATGTCAATGCGCGTTGCCGTATACCCGAGTTCTTCGGCAACGTGGTCATGCGCCGCTCTTACCAATACTTCACAGAAACCGACTTCGCTTTGGTTTCGCATCGGGAAATCCTCGGGAGCAATACTCCTGTCATTGTAAAGCCTGATTTGAAACTCAAAACTTTTGTGGTATGTTTCCACATAGTCAAAGGTGATATACTGTAATTCGGGGTCCTCAAGGTCGGTGTAAACACTGAACCAATAGCTGTATTCAGGTTCGTAGAGAAAGATTCCCAAATCCGGAAATTTTCCCGCCACTCGCGCTTCGATGATTTGCCGCCCGTCGTCGAGAGTCGCGCCGCGATTTTGTCATCGTCTGTCAGCCCGACAGCGCGTAAAAGTTTCATGCTTTTGTTATTCATAGTGAAATACCTCTGCTTCATCACAGTCTTCGCGACAGCCGAGAATATTCACGGCGATTGTCGTGCAATAAGGTAACAGCAGTTTCGCAAAAAAATAAAATGGCGCGGTGATGTTCCCGCGCCTCATTGATAAAAATAACTGTCAATTGTCAAAACCCGCCGAAAACGATTCCTAACACTGCCCCCGCCGCGACAAACATTAAGGGGTGAGAAAGGTAGCGAAGCAGGGCAAGGAGGGCGGGGTTTCCCCGCCCCCGCGCAGTGAACCGAGCCGTCAGGCGAAGGTGAGCGAAGTTTAAGGCGAAAACGAATATAGTCATAACAACAAAAACGACACTTGCGGTGATATTAAATCCGCCTGTTTCGAGTAAGATTGCCGCAGTAATCAGCGGGAACACAGCCCCGGCAATCAGCCCGACGCTCATAGGGCGAAGAAATGCAAACAAGTCGGCGACGATTGTGCTTTCGCGATATTTGTTCAAGGCACGGGAAACGGCGTTCACGATTATCACCGACGGCGTTACAAGGGATAGTGCCGCGACAATTCCGCCGAGAACGCCGAATGCGGCGTATCCTGCGAAAATCACGACGTTTACGCCGAGGGGACCGGGAATGCTCTCCGAAACAGCGATGAACTCGCGGAGCTGTTCGAGGGTGTACCAGCCGTGTTTGTCGGCGAACTCTGCAAGAAACGGCAAAACGGCAAGCCCTCCGCCCACTGCGAACAATCCTGTTTTGAGGAACTCAAGGACGATTTCAATTAAAGTCATTTTGCTTTGCGCCTCCTTACAAGTGAAGTCGCAAGGGCAATCAGCGCGACTGCGATTACCACCCACACAGGGGATACGCCGAAAAAGACAATCGCTGTGAAGGAACCTGTGAGTAAAGTGAGAGAGAGCAAAGACTTGAGTTTTTCCGACAATTGCACACAGGCGCGGAAAATCTTATACACGGCGGCTAAGACTAAGGCGCAGGCGGCTATGAAAACGCCCGAGAATGCGTTTCGGATTAGCTCGACGCTCATGAAAGCGTCGTAAAACGCCGCGACTGTCGTCGCGATAATCAGCGACGGCGCGATTACCCCAAGTGTCGCGGCTATGCCTCCTAAAACTCCGCCTTTCTTTCCGTTTCCTACTTTTATGCCGATGAAAGTCGCGGTATTAACTGACACAATCCCGGGGAGAACCTGCCCGAGTGCGAAGAGTTCAGCGATTTCAGCAGTGGTAGCCCAGCCTTTTTTGTGAGCAATCAGCCGCTCCATCATAGGGAGCATGGCGTAGCCGCCTCCGAAAGTGTACAGCCCGACTCGGAAAAAAGCCCAGAACAGTTGAAGATAAATCATATTTTCACCACTTGCACCTTTACGCCTAACGCTTTTTCAACATCAGCAACGGTTAAATCGTCTAAGAACAGACCGTCGGTGTTCAGCGTAGTCGAAGCAATCAATACCACCTCGCCCAAGGCGGGAAATTCGCGTAACTGGGCGATTATGTCCCCCCCTGTCAACAGCCCGGACACTGTAATGCTCTCCCCGAAGAAATCGTTACGAATTGCCGCGACGTTGACATTCGGATAGGGTGAAAAAGCCTCGCAAATAAAAGGAAACGCTGCCATTCCGGTAACGACAGTTGACAGTTGACAATTGACAATTGACAGTTGGATTTGTTCAAACAGTTTCTCGCGCATATGCGAAATCATTCCGACGCCGTTTTCGTATTGCGGAAAGCTCCCGTAATATTCAGCGGGGGGCAGCCGCAGCTCTGCTGTGAGGTAGAACTCGTCGGCGGCGCAGCAGCGCGGGAAGCCGCCCACAATCGCGATTACGGCACGCGCTTCGTCTTGGGTGAACCCGCGAAGAGGGTACAGCCCCTCGCGGTGTTTGCTGAGCCCGACAGGAACACAGGCGATGCTCTCAATACAGTTGTATTGCGTTAAATCTCGCAGAGAACGGGTGAGTTCCTGCCCGTCATTGAGTTCGGGGCAGAGAACTAACTGGCAGTTCATTGAAATCCCTGCTTCTGCGAATCTCCACAGCGTTTCAAGGCTCTGCCCTCCTTTGGGGTTTCCTAACATGAAACTGCGGAGTTCGGGGTTAGTCGTATGCACGGATATGTTCACGGGCGTTCGCATGGCGATTATGCGGCGAATGTCCTGCTCGGACAGATTAGTCAGGGTGATATAGTTGCCTTGCAGAAAGCTCAGGCGTGAATCATCGTCTTTGAATCGCAGGGAGGGGCGCAGTGGTTTTGCCAAGCACGAGTCTTTCGGGAGTTGGTCTATAAAGCAGAAGATACACTTGTTCCCGCAGTGCCGTTTTTCAGACATAAGAAAACTCTCGAACTCTAAGCCCATACCATCGTCGGCATAGAACATATAGTCGAGGACATCGTTTATAGGCTGCCCGTTCACCGAAACGAGCCGCGTTCCCGCTTCTATTCCCGCTTTCGCAGCGGGAGAGCCGGGAATTACGTGTTTAATTAGTACTGACATGAATATCAGTATAACATATATTTTCAGAAAATGCAATACTCAAAACTGATTATGGTATTGCATTTTTTGAAAATATATGTTATAATGTCTCTGGACATTGCAACATAGTTTGCGGCGCATTCGCGCCGCCGGCGACTAAAGTCGCCGTGCTTGACAAAGTCAAGCAACTATGTTATAATGAAAAAACAAGTGCCTCAAAAAATTACAAGAAAAGGGAGAGAATATCCGATGAACACAACTGCGGACGTTACTCGCAACAGTATTCTGATTGTTGACGACGAGAAGTCAAACATCATGGAGCTTGTTCATATCTTGGACGGCGATTACAAAACTTACATTGAAAGGGACAGCCGCGCAGCATTTAAGACGGCTCAGCGTGTCATGCCCGATGTTATTCTGCTCGACATAATTATGCCTGAAACAGACGGCTATGAGGTGTTACAGGCTTTGAAAAAAAGCGACAAAACCAAGGATACACCCGTCATATTTATCACAGGGCTTGATGACAGTGAAGCTGAAGAGAAGGGGCTGGCACTCGGGGCGGCGGATTATATTGTGAAGCCTTTCCATAAAGCAATCGTCAGGTTAAGAATCCGTAACCAAATAGAGCTTGTGAACCATATGCGAACCCTCGAGGAACGCGACGAATTAAAACGCCAATTAGAAATCAACAGGGAGCTGCGTGAAATAGCCGAGCATTCTAACCGCGTGAAGGGCGAATTTCTCTCACGAATGAGCCACGAGATGATTACCCCCATGAACGCGATTATGGGAATGGCGCAAATCGCCCGAATTAAAACCGGCGACGAATCTGATGAGTGTATTTATCAAATCGAAAAAGCGTCAAAGCATTTACTGGGTTTAATTAACGATGTTCTTGATTTATCGGGAATGGAGTATGGCGCGTTCAAAGTTAATGAGGCACCTTTCGAATTTGGTGCGATGCTGCGGAAAATATTAAAGCCGATAGGGTATAACGCCGCTGAAAAACAGCAAGAGTTCAAGCTGAATATTGACTCTGCCCTCTCAACCACATTCATAAGCGACGAAAACCGCTTGAAACAAGTGATTACCACCCTGCTCGGAAATGCAGTGAAATTCACCCCCGAAAAAGGAGAGGTGAATTTCACGGCTCGCATATTAAAAGCAAAAGAAAAGATAAGCCCAAAGGGCGGGCAGGAAAGCCCCGAAACGATAACACTTCAGATAGAAGTGCGGGACAACGGCGCAGGAATATCGCCGGAGAAACAAGAGAAGCTTTTCGATATTTTTGAACAAGAGAACGGAAGCGCGAACAGAGTGCAAGGGGGCATAGGAATCGGGCTTGCTCTGTCTAAGCGGATTATCGAAATCATGGGCGGTGAACTGTCCTTCGAATCGCAGTTAGGCGTCGGTTCGGTATTTCGCTTCACCTGTGAGTTGAAGAAAGCTCCTCAAGCGCTTGCAGTGCTTCCTTGAAGTTATAGTTCTTCATATACGACACTAAGTTCTCACTGCCCGGAATTGACTGTACTTCATCGAGCATATCTTCACAGCCGGGGTTTTTTGCTCGCAACATCGGCTCTAACCGGGCAAGAATTTCGTGGATTGCCGCCTTGTCTGTGATTTGCTTTATTTCTCGCGAATTGTGCTTTTCTGCCAAGGGTGCTAATTCTGTGAGAACCGCTTTCAGCTCAGTTTCGAGGGCGTTTAGCTGCGCTTGCGTGAGCAAGTTCGAACCGCCGGCAAGAGCCTCTTCCGCCTGCGCTGCCGCTTTTCGCAGAGCATTCTTTTCGATTTGCGCCGCATTGCTCTTGAGTGAGTGGGTAATTCTGTGTGCCGCCTTTACGTCGCCGCCTTCTAAGGCGGCTTTTATTTGCTCAAAAGCCTCTTGATTATTTTCTGCAAAGGAAAGCATTGCTTTTTCCATGAGTTGTTCGCTCTCTTTACTCTGATTCTGTGAGTCTATAGCAGTAACACTGACCGGGGTGAAGTATTTGAGCAAGCATCTCCACAACACCTGTGAGGTGAAGGGTTTTCCTAAATAATCGACAATGCCGCTGTTTTTGTAGAGTTCCAAGTCCCCCGCCATGATATTGGCAGTCAAAGCGACTATAGGTGTTTCCACGCCGAGTGCGAATATTTCGCGCGTGGCTTCGAGCCCGTCCATGACAGGCATATGAATATCCATAAAGATTAAATCAAAGGTTTTTTCGCCGTTTTTCATGCGCTGAGCAACCATGTCAACCCCTTGTTTTCCGTCAAAGGCAACTGCGGTTTCTAACCCTACTCGTTTCAAATGCTCGCAAATTACCTGCCTGTTGAGTGCATTATCCTCGCATACTAAAACTTCGCCGCAGAAATTCGGTTTTTCAAGGTCGCTCAGCATGATTTTATGCGCCGATGAAGCACGCGTCGAATCAACCAAATCAAACATCAGCTCAAAGCTGAATTCGCTGCCTTGTCCTTGGGTGCTTTTCACTGTAAGAACACCGCCCATAAGCTCAATGAGGTCTTTGGCTATAGTCAGCCCTAAGCCTGTTCCGCCGAATCGCCGAGTTACACTTTCGTCTGCTTGAATAAAAGGTTTGAAAATCTTATCAACTTGCTCTTCGCTCATGCCTATTCCGCTGTCTTTTACGGCAAAGCGAACACGGGCATATCTGTCGTCGCGTTCAATGAGGGCAACATTGAGTTTAATCGTCCCGCTGTCGGTGAATTTCACGGCATTGCTCAGCAGGTTTGAGAAGATTTGCCGAAGCCGCACAGGGTCTCCGCTGAACTGATTGTTTCCTACTTGCTCCTCGAATTGGCTTGAGAACGAATCCGCCCCGCAAAGCAGAGCTATTCCCTTATCGTCGGTTTGCGGCTCAATCGCCATGCGGCATTGCTCGATTACGTCTTGCAAATCAAAGGGGATTTGCTCAAGCGTAACTCTCCCTGATTCGATTTTGGCACTGTCTAAAATATCATTAACGATGTTCAGAAGCCACTTTGCATTATCGCTGATATTCTTGAGGTATTCTGAGGTTTTGGCGGAAATGTCATCATCTGAGGCAAGCTCAGAAAAGCCTATGATGCTGTTCATAGGTGTGCGGATTTCGTGGCTCATATTAGCAAGGAAAATCGACTTGCTGCGATTGGCATCTTCGGCGAAATCGCGGGCAATGCGCATATTGTCTTCTGCTTCTCGGGCTTCCCATGTTTTTTCGTCTATCAAAGTTTTAAGCCGCGCCCCTTCACCGCTTTTTGTAATAAGAATAATCACAACAAGCACAAAGATGAGGAACAAAAGCACAATCAACCCAATTAGCCAAGGACGCTGTGCTTCAATTACTTTTGCACGATAGTCATATGTTCGCTGAGTCCATTGCGAGGTTATTTCTTCAACATCGAGTATTCCGAATACTTTATCGACGATTGAACGCAAAACCACCTCATCTCTTGTGAAAGCAATCTGAGTGTCTACGGGTTCGCCGAAAACACGGTTGATTTTGTACCCGGGCAACTCTTGAAAATGTGTCAAATGCAGAACACGGTTTGAACCTGTCATAACCATGTCCACATCATCGTTCTTGAGTGCCTCTAACGCCCCGTCAATGCCATCGAACTCGGTGATTTGCGTATGATGGGGGAACCACTCACGAAACATTCGGGCGTGGCTTGTATTCGCCGCAACACCTACCCGCACATGATGAATCTCATTGATTGTTACCTTAGGGAAATCTGCTTTGGAAATAAGGGCGGCGTATTCGTCGATAATCGTATACTGTGACCAAATGTTGGTTTCTTCCCGTTGCGGGCTTCGCGCTAACGAGGGGATTGCCCGCACCGCGCCGCTTTCTAACAACCGTAATAAGTCACCGAAGTTCGCGTGTTCATCATGGGCGACTTCGAACTTCAACCCTGTGTAGTGTGTAACTTGCTTTAACAAATCAAAATAAATGCCATCCCACTGATTTTCCCGGGGATTATAAAAGCTCAGCGGATAGTTGACATTAAAAGCAGCAACGGGAATAACAGGATTTGCGGCGATATAAGCACGTTCATCGTCAGTGAGCATCCTCTCAATTTTGTGCAGGCGATACTCCCGCTCTCCGCGAGTGTACAGATGAGCCAAGTAAGGTAATGCGCCGCTTTGCAGGGCTTTATCTATCACGGAAATGATTGCTTCAAACTCATCGTTACCCGTAGCCATAGACACGGGGTTGAAAATCAGCGGGAAGTAGTTTTCAATCACTACATCTTCATAGTCGATAAAGTAAGCGTCGATAATACTTGCGGCGATGAAAGCGTCGGCTTCACCGCTTTTGAGCATCTCGTATGCCGCCACATAGTCTGTAACCCAAGAAGCCTCATAGGTGCTTCTGTCAGTAACGGCGGCAACAAACTCTTCAAGAGGCGTGTTTTGAATAAATACGAACTTCAGCGGGCGCTGTGCCAAGATTTCCGCGAAGTCCGGGCTTCCTGTGATTCGCACAGTGATGAACTGCCGCTCTGCGATTGGGTCGGTAAGGTGATATTTTAGGCGGCGTTCGGGGGTTGCCATCATATTCCCCGTGAAATCAAGCTCATTTTTATCTAATCTTTCGGCGATTTCAAAAGACGAAAGGTTTTTCGGAATAAACTCAATACCGAAAAGCTGTGTCAACCACTCGCAGAAAAACACGGAGTATCCGCCGTGTTCACCGTTTGATTTGTAAAACAGCTCTGTTGACGGAATCATTCCGAAAGACAGTGATGTGTATTTTCTCTGCAGTTCTTCAATTGCCGCAATTTCGCTCTGCGTTACTTCGGGAATATCGCGAAATGAAGCGAAAGGCGATTCAATCCCCCGTGAGTTTTCAGCGTCAATCGGCGTTTCACAGCCGGACAGCGACAACATAACAGACACTAAGGGAGGCAGCAGTGCAAGTGCGGTTATAATCGCAGCAATTCTGTTTTTGTAAGTTTTAGCCATAATTTTAGAACCTCATTTCATTAGCTGTCATAATTATACCACACTCATGAAATTTTTGCAAGTAAGTTTACAAATTTTTTTCAAAAAAGCCAAAAAATGTGTTGACAAAGCGTAAAAGCTGTGATATACTATATAAATAATATATTACGATAAGGGGGGCATTGTCATGAGTATGAGAACAAAATTTGACGAGCAGTTGAGCAATCTAAACGAATCTTTGGTAGAAATGGGGAAAACGGTTGAAGTCGCAATTCGAGACGCTAACAAGGCGTTAGTCGAGAAAGACATAGACCTCGCGAAGCGCATCATGAACTCCGACGACATGATTGACGACATGGAGAAAGAAATCGAGAGGCAGTGCCTCAAAATCATCTTACGCCAGCAACCCGTCGCGGGGGATTTGCGGTTGGTTTCCGCTGTCATGAAGATGATTACAGACTTAGAGCGAATTGGCGACCATGCGGCTGACATTTCTGAGCTTACTATATTCTTGGCACAAGAAGGCAAAGAGTATATCAAGAAGTTAGAGCATATCCCCATGATGGCGAAAGAAACAATCGAAATGCTTAACTC
>WQXP01000026.1 GCA_009784765.1 Oscillospiraceae bacterium
GGAAATTACGGCGACACCCAGTTCGTGAACTCCAACAGCAGCGGCATCAGCAGCGACGAAGTCTCTGCGTTTTTCGCACAAGCAAGGCTCTCCAAACAAGAAAGCCGCGACGAAGCCAAAGAGTTTCTGCAAGCCATAATCGCGGGGGGCGATGTCCGCTCCAACGAAATCGAGGCGATTGCTGTTTCTGCGTCTTCTCTCGGAACCCATATCGAAAGCGAAGCAAGGATTGAGGCTCGCTTACGCGCACAAGGCTTCTCTGATGTTTTGTGCTACATTTCTGACAGAGGCACAAACATTATCGTTCGCACCGACGGGCTGACCGCTCAATGTGCGGCAATCATTCGCGACGCGATTGTGTCCGAAGTAGATGTGGCAGTCGATAAAATCACCATCGTTGAAGTGAAGTAGCGAAATTAAAGCAACAAAACTTGTCCTATTAACGCCGCTCCCCTCATAAGCATATACTATGTTTATGAGGGGGGTGGTGTTTTGTTGCACAGAAATGTTTCAGGGGGGGCAAGAAGCCCGAAAAGTTCGCGGAGGCGCAGAGCCGGGCTTCGGCTGATTGCGCTGTGTTTGATAGTGTTCGCGATTTTGCTGCTTGCGGATATGCGCGTTCGCCCCATGCTTTACAAAGCGGGGGAATTTCACTGCCGTGTGATTGCTGCGAGAGCGGTGGGAGGGGCAGTCCGCGATGAACTTGACATAAGCGCGGATTACGGCGAGTTCATGCGCTTTACATACGACGAGGCGGGAACAATCCTCTCGATTGAGAGCAATACCGCGAATATAAATCGGTTCAAGGCGCGTGTTACAGAACTGATTAACGATTCGCTGTACAGCCTTGAGCAAAGCGCGGTTGACATTCCGATAGGAACGGTATCGGGGCTTAGCCTCCTTTATGGGCGTGGAGTTGCGATTCCCGTGCGGATTGCTCCGCGCGGGGCGGCGAACGTCAACTTAGTGTCGGGCTTTACACCGGCGGGGATTAACCAGACGCTGCACCAAATTACACTGATTGTGTCGGTAGACGTTTCTGCGATTGTTCCGGGGTATACGAATCACACAACAGTCGAGACTGAGTTCTTGGTGGCACAAACGGTGATAGTGGGGCGAGTCCCCGATTCTTACGCGAATATCGTCTTGTCATAAACCGATAAAGTTGGCACAAGGCGGCGAACTTATACTTTATAATAGGAGGTGGCACCGGGTGGAATACATCATGCCCGAACTGTTGATTGGCATTCCTTTCTTGGCGGCAATCGGACAGTTCATCAAGTCAAGCAAAATCGACAACAAGCACGTTCCCGTAATTCTCGGGATAATCGGGGTGATTTTCGCACCGTCGCTGATTTTGGTTTTCCACGTCATCGACGATACAGCGCAGGCGATTTTCACGGGAATAGTGCAGGGTGTTCTAATCGCGGCGGCGGCGGTTTACGGACACCAGATTGTCAAAGGCTACACAGACGACAGCGACAGCCGCGAAAGCGAAGAATAAACGAATATTGAAAGGCAGGACACAGCTATGATTTCACCATTTTTGAACAGAGGACACAGAGTAACAAGCGCATTCGGAATGCGTACAGTCGGCGGAGTTCGCGCAATGCACAACGGGATTGACCTCGTCGCCTCAAGCGGCGCGACGAACAGCGTCAGTATTGTTGCGACGGTGAGCGGCGTAGTCAAGCGCATTCTCACCACCGTCCCGAACACACACACAGGGCTTGGAGTAACCTCTAACACGGCAGGAAACATCATCGAACTCGAAACGGCTCAAAAGTATTTAGTCCGCTATTATCACCTGCAACACGGGACATTTACCCCCGGTCTGCGAGCGGGCAGTGTGGTAAAAGTCGGCGACGTACTCGCGAAAGCAGGACGCACAGGGCGTGCCTCGGGCGACCATCTGCACTATGAGTTCGCAGACCCCAAGGGCAACCGCTTCGACCCCGCACCCTACCTCGACAATGACAGGCAATTCGGACAGCCTGAAACTCCACCGGCTGAAGAGCTGCCTTCACCTCCTGCTAACGTCGTGCGTCCGGGCTTGTCGGCGAACCCGAAGTTCTACACAGTCGTCGCGGGGGACACAATGAGCGGTATAGCAAAGCGATTCGGAGTTTCCCTCGCAGATTTAGCGCGAATGAACCCGCAAATCATAAACATCGACCGTATCGGAATCGGACAGCGGCTTGCAATTCCTCCGCGAGCCGGGTAATGACATTAGAAAATGAGCATGGTACGCGATTGCGTCCATGCTCATTTTGGAGTTGTAATCACACCCGAAAGTCAAGAAGCCCGCCTATTTCGCCGACCCCCGCTTTCGGAAGCATATCAAGAAGAGCTGCCGCTTGAATTTCGGCTTGGTCAATCATTTTGCCGACCATTGAAACTGCTATATGGGCGCCAACTTCATATGCACCCATGTTTGCGCCGGAAATTGCCATAACGAACACCTCCTTTGACTCACTTCAGCAAGAGTTCTTTAACTTGTCTGAATGTGTCTGCCGCATTCACGCTGTATTTCGCGCGAATTGATAACGACTCCAACAGTTTCACGAGAGCATCAGATTCAAGAGTAATCGCTTTCGCGACTGCAGCTTTAGCCACAGGAGCCGCAGCAACAGCGTTTTCAGCAAGAACTGCCGCCCTGGGTTTACGCCCGCGGGTTGATTTAACTGCCGCCGCTTTCGGAGCAGCTTTAGGAGCAGCTTTTTGGGGGGCAGCTTTAGGAGCAGCTTTAGGGGCAGCAGCTTTAGCAGATTTTGCTTTAGGTTCTGCCACAGCTTTCGCAGGAGCAGCTTTGACAGGAGCCGCTTTCGCTGTTTTGCCTGCGCGTGATTTTCTTCTAGAATCAGTTGTGCTGTAGTTTGCGAAAATCTCTGCGATTTCAGCAGCGTCGCAAGTGCCTTTTTCGTCGGTTTCGCCGGTGAGATACTTCGCCGAGACGTTGGTAATCGTTGCGAGAGAAACAACAATCTTAGGTGAAGCTACGCCGGATTTGCCCGCATTGTAGTAGTTGTTGAAGTTCGAAAAGCCCGTGAGCTCTTTGATTTCTTCTTTTTGTGACTTCGTTGTGTTTTTGAAGACTTGCGCAATCCTGACTTTGGATTTTTCAGGGTCTTTGCTAATGCTGACTTGCTTGAGCGCTTTGAATTTTTCTGCTGATACCATTGTTTTTTACCTCTTTCCGAATTTAGTAGAAATTTGTATTATTACAAGTATATCACACTTTTGGAGCAAAGTCAACACAAATTTGAAAAAAATTTCAAAAAATCATGAATTTTATTTTCTAAAGCCTGAGAAGTCGCTAAGAAGTGGCTGATAAAGCCGTGCAGGGCTTCAAAAGCAGCCCGTTTTTATCGCGTTTTGAACCTTTGCGCGTCTCAAGAACCGCCCCTGTGTCAACGCACAAAAACTGAGTTGTTCGCACAGACATTTCTTGACCGCAACCGCAAGCCTCAATGACATTGAGCCTGTTGAGGGGCGGCAAAACCTGGCTGAACCCGCAATCGCAGTTCGTTTCGAGGTAATCGCAATCGCCGCAAACTTTCGGGCAAGTGCAATCCGTACAGAACCCCGCACAGCATCTGATAAGCTCAATCGTAATGCCCGTAATCGTGAAATTGCTCGTGTCGCCTGTATTCACGCGAATGCGGTGTTCGCCCTGCCCCGAAACTGTCGCACCATCAAACTCAAGGGAAACTGTAGTCGTCGTTCCCGTAACTCCCCCTGCTTCCCAAGGCTCAGCGTCAAGAGGGAATGACAGCCGCAGAGCCGAAGTCGCTGTTCCGGTAACGCTCATGCGGTAGCGGAATTGCGGGTTGAGATTCAGCTCCCCGAGAACCACATCTAATCCGTGCCAGTTAGCACCGCGATTGCTTACCTGCACAGAAGCCGCTGTACTCGCGAATGTCGGCTGTGCGTTCTCGCCCGAGCGTTGCAGAATGCCGTCGCGTTCTTCCCCTGCAGTCAAGGTTGTGCCTGTGCTGTCCGAAAACGCCGATTTATACACACTCGCAGGGAGGCGTTCCGCGCAACCGCAAGGAGTTTGAGTTCCACCGCTACAGGTACATGAAACGTGACACACGCCACAGCAGGTAACGATTTGCTCAATCACCACGCTGTTTATGGTATAATCAGCCGCACCCGCAGTATTAACGCGGATTCTGTAATCTGTCTGGCCGGTTATGCGCGAGCCTTTGAACTCCATGGAAACACTCGTCGGCGTCCCCGTAACATTGCCGAACTCCCAGGGGTCGTCATCAAGAGGGAACAAAAGCTGCAAGGGTGCCGAGCCGCCGTTACCCGTCGCGGTAATGCGATAGGTGTTATTCGGGCTGAGTTCTAATTCGCCGAGAAGCACGTCTGCTGAGTACCAAGGGCGGTTTTCCCCGGGGGAACGCCCGCTGATGCGAAGCCCTCCGTCAACAAAGGCGAAAGACGGTTCGCCGGAGCGTTGTAAACCTCCTGAAGACTCTGCTCCTATATTAAGAGTAGCCGCCATTGCTGCCGATGCCGTCATTGTATAAAGGGTAGTCGGTGTTGAGGCAGGACAAGTGCATTCAGGGGGCGGGGGAGTGCAAAGGGTGCAAGACGATAATCCGCAGGTGAAGCCGTTGACACCGCAAACGGGCAGAGCTGCTCCGCCGCAGTTAGGGCACCCTGCCGCTCCTTGAGTGCAAAGGGCGATAGTCTGCCCTGTGTATCGCAGACAAAGCGCGTCTACCGTTCCGCGACCTCTGCTGCCCTCAGCTTGACCGCCGTAGCCTTCAAGGGTGAAAGAAATTTCATAAATGCGCGAATTGTTCGTGAAAGCAGAACGCTCGCTTCCTGACGGATTGTTGATTATGCCGAGATTCACCCAAGATTGAAAATGCGCGGCAACATCAATCGTGCCTTGTGAGCGATTGGTTTCGCCTGTAATTCGGCTGTCGCGGCGAATGTTGAAAATTTGCAAGAAAGTCCCGTTATTTGTCGGGCCTACCCAAGGCTGATTGATTCTCCAAGCAGAGATAATGTCGTAGGTGTGTCCGTTGACAACAGTCGTGCCGTGATTACGGTAGCTTGAGTTTTGCCCCGGATTCCACTCACGCCAACCGTCGATGATGTACCACTCGATGATTGCGTTACCCTCTGTGTTGTTTCCGGTTGTGCCGTTAGTCCAGCCGTAGATGCACATATAAGTCGCGCCTCTGCTGCTCCAGAAATTGCTGACATCATATCGCATAGATGCGACTCCGCTCGGGCTCGTGAAAGTCGAAGCGGCGGGCATATCAGATGCCTGCTCCCATCTGCGGCCTGTGCGGAACAGCGTGTTATAGGTGTTGTTCCACTCACATGAAAAGCCGCCGTCATCATAGAGAACCATTCTCGACGATTGTGCCGAAACAGGATGCGCATTAACTTGCCGCATATCCGTCCACGCCTCATAATCCCAGCCGCGGGCACGCCCGGCATAGCGCGAAGTAGCCCCGGGGTTAATTTCGAGAGTGCGTTCTACAGGTCGCCCCGCTGACACCGTCGCTGTTCCCGTCGGAATCAGCGATACCGCCATTGCCATTGCCATGAATGTTGCCGTGAGTTTTGAAAAAATGCGTTTTTTCATTGAATTTGTCCTCCTTAAAAAATTTTTGTGAAAACATATTGACATTACCGTAATTACGTGTTATAATGGTATGTAATGAAAGGTGTACCGGTTAGTTTTACGACTTGGAGCGGTCACCCTCTGTTATTTGCGAGTATAAAATAGCCGCCACAACTTTGGACGGGAGGGCGGCTATTTGCGTTTATAGTTCATCAAGGACAACAGCGTCTGCATATGCGAATACTCACATAGCGTCAACATCATGATTAGAATTGCTCCATGTATCATTTCCACAAACATCACCCCCTTTATTCAAGAGGGAACAAATTGACCGCGCCAAACCGCTTTTGTTGTCAAAGGCTTTTGCGACAGCACACCTTTACATTTTAATCATATCATGTTTTTCGAGGCTTGTCAAGCGTTTGCGAGAAATTTCGCGCTATAATTCTACAGCTCTACTCTTCCCCGCCGCTTGCATTATGCCAGACTTCCTGAACATCGTCATTATCGTCGAGCATTTCGAGCAAAGTATCGAACTTCTTCACCTGCTCCTCGTCGGTTAGTTCTACATAGCTGATTGCCTCACGCTCACCGTTTTCGTCAATGTCGCCGAACATGAAAGACGCGCAGCCCGTCGCGCCGAGATTTCCGCCATACTTGCTGAAGATATGGCGCATTTCCCCTGCTGTGCGATTGCGATTGTCGGTGAGACAATCGACGATAATCGCGACACCGCCCGGCCCGTAGCCTTCGTAGGTACAGGATTCATAGTCGTTTTTTTCGCCGCCTGCTGCTTTTTTGAGCAGGCGGTCGATGTTATCACCGGGAATGTTGTTTGCTTTTGCTTTCGCGACTAAATCGCGAAGACGGTAGTTGACGTTAGGGTCGCTGCTGCCGTTTTCGCGAATGCAGACGAGAATTTCCCGCGAGATTTTGGTGAAGACCTTGGCTCTCGCCCCGTCTTTGACTTCTTTTTTGCGCTTGATGTTGTTCCACTTAGAATGACCTGCCATAATTCCCCCTACCTTCCGACTAAAATAACTGTCAATTGTCAACTGTCAACTGTCAACTGCCGTCAACTGTCAAGACCAGCCGTAGTCGTCGTAATCTTCCCATTTTTCACGTTGCTGGCTTGCTTGGGTGAGTTTGTACAGCAGGAAAAGCCCCGCTACTACGATTGCCGCCGCCGCCGCGATTGTCGGTATTAACCAGTTTGCTCTTTTTTTCATGATGTGTGTTCCTCCTCAGGCGCATTTGTCAAGCAATTCATGAGTGCGGGCAAAGCCCGCCCTCTGCGAATTGCTCTTCTTTTGCGTACTTATTTTTTTTTATTTTCTTAGGAGGCTTAGAAGCCCCCTCAACGACTATTACATACTCGCCCTTAGGCGATTTGCCGTCATACACGGCGATTAGTTCCGATAAAAGCCCGTTCTCGACTTGTTCATAAAGTTTCGTAATTTCGCGGCACAGTGCGGTTTTTCTGTCCCCGAAAGCCCCGAGCAAGTCGCCGAGTGTCCGTATCAATTTGTGGGGGGCTTCATAGAACACAAGAACATGAGGCAAAGCCGTGAGCCGCTCAAGGCGCGACCTGCGCTTTGCTTTCTCGAGAGGCAGAAACCCCTCAAAGACATACTGTGAAGTCGGAAATCCTGACAGTGCAAGAGCCGCCGTGACTGCACAAGCCCCCGGGACTGCGTATACAGGAACGCCGCTGCTGCGGCAATCGCGGACTAACACTGCCCCCGGGTCAGAAATACAGGGCATTCCCGCGTCTGATACTAACGCACATGATTCCCCCGATTGCAGCCGTCCGACTATTTCGACAGACTTTGCCGCCTCATTATGCTCATGGTAGGCAACCAATCGCGCTTTAATCCCGAGCTTCGAGAGCAACAGCCCCGTGTTGCGCGTGTCTTCCGCCGCAATCAAATCGACGTTTGCGAGGGTATACTTAGCGCGTTCGCTAATGTCCGACAAATTCCCGATTGGCGTTCCGACGATGTACAACGCGCCTTTTTCTACCGCCATTTCACAATCACCCCCGGCTTCGCGCCTTTCTTGCCGCTAATCAGAAACAGCCGCGCCGTGTCGGAGTTTTTGGCAGAAATCAGCGTAATTTCTTTCGGCTCAATCGCGAATTTCTGCATAACTGCGATTGTTTCGGCAAGTCGCGGAGCAGTCATGCACATTTTCAGCTTGCCGCCGAATTTGAGCAGCACCGCCGCCGCTTTCACGACATCTTCTAAGCTGCAGCCACCCTCATATCGAGCGGTTTTGTGAGCCGCATCCGCCCTTTCGAACCCACTGCCGAGTTTATAATAAGGAGGGTTTGCTGTAACTAAATCCACAGCTTCCTGGCCGATTTGTTTGAGACTATCCTCACAACGCAAATCCCCGTGAATGAGCTTAATCTGCGGATACAACTCCGCGTTTGCACGAATCAGCTCTGCCGCCGTGTCTTGAATCTCCACCGCGAAGACCGCCTTTGCGCGATTAAGCATGACAGGAATAATCCCGCACCCGGAGCAAAGGTCAACGACAATCTTGTTCTTGAGGTCGGCTGTGTCCGCAAACTCTGCTAAAAGAACCGAATCAGTCCCGTATTTATGCGCGTCGGAAGTGAGTATATTAAGCATTGTTGTTCACCCCGCAGCTGTGCCGAACACGTTATACAGAGCGACTGCCGTAACAAGAGCAATCGAAGTCGCGATAATGCGGGTTTGACGCCGCCCTCCGCAACTGACCAAAGCAATCAAAAGCCCCATAAAACTGAACATAATCGACACGTGCATGAGTTGTGAATCGGTTAATCCCGCAGCAGTCGTCGTGAAATATGCCGCGAAAATCGCCCCGAGAACAGTAACGCCGGTGAGGATTGTTCGCAAGTTCAGCCCGTGAGTGAAAACGCCGCAAACCATCACAAACAAGACAAGAGGAGTCGCGATTTCTAAGCACCCGACGCTCCCGAAACTTGCGAAAACGGCCGCTAACAGAGCGAACATTGCCAAAATTGAAAACCGCATAAAGTTTTTAGGGACATTTTCGGCAACCGCTTCCCGGCGAATGAGCAGATGCCTCACGAACACGCACAACCCGAGTACCCCCGCCCCCCATGTTGACAGCGCAAAGCGGTAGAGGTTTCCGACAAGGTCGTATAGCGAAAAGCTTATGAAAAAGCCAAACTCGTGAAGCCCGAAAGCACCGTAAACACCGAGCGCAACAAGCACTGCCGCGAATACGCCTGCGCAAATCGCGAATGTGCGAAGGGGTACAATTTCGCATTTCAGGAACACCCGCGCAAGAACAATCGTCGCGACGGTTGCCGCCGCAATCACAGACATTCGCACATCAGCAAGCACAGAAGCCGCCGAAACCAAAGCGAGCAACCCCGCCGCAAATCGCCGAGCCGCTACCCGCTTGTGCGAAACGCTCGCCGCTGTGAAAAGCCCTGCGGCAATCAACAGTGGCAGAGCGAAGAGAGTAATCCCGTTAATAACACCCATAGCTTGCAACCCCACACTTTCGTATCAGTTAGCTAAAATAGCGGGAATACCCACTCCGAAACGCTGTAAAACAATGAGAATCAAGAAAAACGCAATTACCGCTTCTAATGCCCCGCGCAAAATCCCGGGCTTGCCCTTGATTTTGAGAAGTTCCGGGTAGCTAATCATTCTGCGCATATCGTCGGGCAGCCCTTGATAAAACTTGCGAAGCCCTCTTATTTTTGCCGCACAGTGCCGCAGATAGACATAATCGTTAAACAACAGCATCAACAGAGTAACAAGAGGCAAAATCGGCAAAAGCGGAAAATATAACTGCAGCACGAACGCCCCCAGCACAATAAACCCAATCAACCGCATTCCGCGATAAAATTGGTAGAACGGCGGCAGAAGCCCCGCATATATATTAAGATTAGTAACTTTGACTTGCGGTGCTGCCACCCTCTGCTCAAATTCGAGTGAATCATGGGCAATTTGCATATACACGCCGAGTTCTTCTTTGCTTGCCCCGAAAATATCGCGGACTTCATTCGGGCTTTCGGCGTATACAGTGTCGGGCTTACTGTCATCATGGATTCCTGCGTTCGGCGCATTTTGCGCGTTTTGCGAATCTTGATTTTCCTGAGCGTCACGAATCCTCTTAAACTCTTCAAGGGCATTAAGCGCCCGCCCGAGTTGCTCGATTTGCGCGTGTTTATCCGCGTTGATACACTGCCCGAGTTCGCCGTAACAAGCCCTGTGATGAGGCAAGCCACAGTCCGGGCATACGACTACATCTGCAGTATCCGCAAAAAGTTCACTGCATACAGGGCATTTCCCCCCTGCGAATTTGTTCGCCAATATCGTCACCCCCTCGCCGATAAAATCGTACTATTTTTATTA
>WQXP01000027.1 GCA_009784765.1 Oscillospiraceae bacterium
CAATTATATTCGCGATAATTTCAATACCTTTGTTATAATCGGCGGAGTTTTGCTCCTCATGATGGTTGCGGGAAGTTTCGTGCTGAAACGGGCCGCTAAGAGAAAAGCGCAGCGTTAATTTCGGACAAATTTCCTTACAGAAAGGGACAAAATTATGGTATACGATTTACAACTGCCTGCATGGAAATGGCCTTTCTATGTAACTCGGCATCCCTTCGAGGGTTTTGAAGATTTGCGCTGGAAACGGGGCTATGATTCAAGAGTCGCGCTTGTGATGGTGCTTGCGTTCTTTATCATCACCGTTTTTCAAGCACGGGCGACAGGCTTCCTGTTTAATCAAGACTTGCCGAAGATATTTAACATTGTCCCGCATTTTTCGATGACTATTCTGCTCTTTTTTGTGTGGGTAATCGGGAACTGGTCGCTGTGTACGCTCTTCAACGGCGAGGGGACAATGAAAAACATCATGTGCGTCAGTGCGTATGCACTCATGCCGTATATGGTTTCGATGCTTGTCAACACGATTGCGAGCAACGTCCTTCTTCAAAGAGAGGCGGGCTTCCTCTCCTTTATTGCCGCCGTGGGGATTGCGTGGTCTGTCATCATGATGGTTTCAGGAATGAAAGCCTTGCACCAGTACAGCGTCCCGAAAACGCTGCTTGCTATACTCTTCACGATTGTGGCAATGATTATCATTTTGTTCGTGGTAGTCTTGTTAGTGTCTTTATTCCAACAGGTTTATATCTTCTTCTACACAATCTACACCGAATTGCTGTTCAGACAAAATTGATTACACAGAGAGGGGTTTTTCACAGATGATGAATAAGTTAATCAAACACAACAAACTCATAGCTTTGTTTCTTGTATTAGCGTTTGTGTTTTCTGTTGTTACACCGGCGTGGTCGAACGAAGCCGACGACGACACCGCTGCCGAAGACGGGACTGAAGATGCCACTCCTACCGACGAGGACGAAGAAGTCGATGTGGAGCCGTTATCGTCGCGCCAATGCGAAAATCCGTTCGCTTGCAGAGATTCAGGCACGGTTTGTGCGGCAGGCGTGGAATGCGGCAACATTCTGAAGTATATGGAGTTAGTGTCAAGCAGCGCGGCCCTTGAGCTGTACGTCCTCAAGAGTTATCGCTACACCGGGTTTGACGAGAAGGAAATAGAAATCCCTGTTCGTGATGAAACGGGTTCTGTTCGCGCCTTTGACGGCTCTGAACCCGCTGAACTTCCGCTTTTCGATGAAAACGGCAACCCCACTACCAATGTACTCGGTCAAAACACTGTGAATCGTAACGCGCCTCCGGGCGGTCGCGGCGCGTTATCGCGCCCGAAGCAGGTCAACCCTGCTGATTACGAGATTGAGTCGGACGAAGAAACGGTAACAGTTCGTTATTTCTGGGCATTGCTGCGTACTCCTGTCGAGAAAACCATGGACGCAGGGTTGTTCGCTGTTCGCAACAAGTCTAATGGATTTTTGTGGTGGTCAAGCCCCATCAATGTTTCGTTAGACCCCATTGCAGGAAGACGCCCCGCGCAACTGAGTTTGCTTGCATCTGCCATAGCTTTTGATTCGATTGACCCCGACCCTACCGAAGGGGCAAGGCACGATTTATATACCAATCACTATACCAGCAGCGGCAGAACACTCGTCTTTAATTCTTTCCTTGACGCGAACAACGGAATTGAAATCAAACCTGCCGGGCTTCCTGAGGGGGTACGTTTCAATTATCACTTCCCTAATCAGGGAACTCGCATTTCCATGGAAGTTTCGATTGATGGTGACAGTGTCTTGGTTTCGATTCCTCACGACAAGCTCATTGAAGAAAACGTGGCTGCGGGCGGCAGCACTATGCTCACCATGTCGCTTCTTAACAGCTTCGGTGCGGGAAGTGAGAACAGCGGCTATATCGTAGTCGCGGATGGTTCGGGGGCAGTCATCAACTTCAATAACGGCAAAAACGATGCGAGGGTTTATTCGGGCAAAGTTTACGGACGCGATTTCGCCGTTTCTCAAAGGCGAGCCGCCCCTGTAACTCAGCAGGTTTATCTTCCCGTATACGGAATTGTACGTAACGGCGGCGCGAATGCCTTAGTCGCGATTGCCGAAAAAGGCGCGGAAAACGCGACTATTCGTGCGGCGGTTGCTCAGCAACTCCCGAATAATACTTCGCTTAATGTGGCTTGGTTTGATTTCACTATGCGTACTGAAGACGATTTCTTTATCGGTACGTCTAACACCGCAAACAAAATTTATGAGTCAGGGCATTTACGCACAGGGGACATTTCTGTTCGTTACTACCCCCTTGCCGCTCCTGTCAACGCGAGCGGGCGTATGATTGCAGGAGAAGAACTCAGCTATGTTGATGTTGCGCTGGCTTATCGCAGCTATCTGCGCGACTACATGAATGTCGGCGCAAACACTTCCGACGGCGACGCTGCTTTCTACATGACTGTCAACGGCGGAACAGTTAAGACACACTCAATCGCAGGATTTCCCGTGGAACTCCAAACAGCGGCTACAACTTACGCGCAAACCCAAACTATGGTTGATGCTCTGCGATCAGGCGGAGTCAAGAATGCCGTGATTACCTATAACGATTTTAACACAGCAGGTATTCGCAGACAGGTAACAACCTCTGTGCAGTATTCTAACTTGCTTGGAGGAAAGAGCGACTGGAATCGCCTTTCGGGGGCAGCTTCCCAAGGCGGCTACTCACTTTACCCTGTCATGGATTTCATGACATTTTTCCGAAACGGACGCGGCTACAACTCGCTGCAACATTCAGCGCGGGAAGCGACGCGCTCTCGTGCAATACAAGAGCAGTATGAGTTAGCATTCGGAACCCCCGATGACTTCAAGGACACATGGGCGATTCTCGCGCCGTATTATTTCGAACGCGCCATGAACAATATTCTGCGTTCCCTTCAGTCTGAGGGAATAAAAAGCGTGTCTTTAGACCATGCAACCTCTATGATTTACAGCGACTTTTCGCGCAATAACCCTTTCGAGTATGCTGAAACAGGGTTCAATCGCCGTGACAGTGTCGCGCTTTTGACTCAGGGATTCAAGGCATTAAACGATGCGGGAATCAGCATTATGGCTTCCACTGCCGCGAACGCTTACGCATTGCCTTATGTTTCGCATATCACCGACGTACCGCTGTTTTCCTCAGCTTTCGACATTTTTGATTACGATGTTCCTTTTTATCAAATCGCTGTTTCGGGGCTTGTTCCGAATACTACTCGCCCCTTTAACGCAAGCGCAGATTTAGACAGGCTTGTTCTGCTTGCGCTGTCAACGGGTACGCCCGTACACTATGAGTTCATTCACGAAAGCCCGTCAGAGTTCACCGACTCAGACTACTCCTCGCTCTTCTACGCGAGCTATGAGGGCTGGATTGGAAGGGCACTGGAGCTGTATCACCTTTTTGATGAAGTGATTGGCGGCCTCGCGAACCAAGCAATCGTTTCCCATGTGCGTGACCCGAACAGAATCATCAACGGCGAACTGCGAACACCCGACCTGCCTACCGAAACGCATATTCACGAAACTAAGTTTGAAGACGGGACGGTAATTCGCGTAAATTTCCAAACGAACGAAATTTTCGTCAACGGACGCGAGATTGACACAATGCTTACAAGGAGAGGGGGCTGATTTTCGTGGAAGAAAGAGATGAAAAGATAGTCGAGGAGTATGCGGATTACGACGAAACGCAATCACAGCAGGAAAGCGAAATAATTGAAGCTCCTCCTGCTCAGGTGTCGTCCTCAGACCCCAAGGAAATT
Organism: Oscillospiraceae bacterium; assembly: GCA_009784765.1. GTDB lineage: Bacteria > Bacillota > Clostridia > Oscillospirales > Ruminococcaceae > Ruminiclostridium_E. Next base: position 3,794 of record WQXP01000027.1, read on the forward strand.
AAAGCGGCGGCTAAGCGTGATGCTTTTCGTCGAAAGAAACTCGCGGCTTATGAGGTGCAAGTCCGCAAGATGTTTGCGGAAATAGACAAGGCTGAAGCACGAGAAAAAGCAGCAACGCAAGACCCGACCAAGCAACGTGAAGTTGAACTTTTCGCTGTAAAAAAGCGCGACGAACTCACCAAGGCTGCCGAGCAGCAACGCCGCGTGATTATGACGTCGACGGCATCGAAGATTTCATATGAGCGACGCAAAGCCCTCTACGGCTACGGGTTTATCGCGATTTGGGCGATTGGTGTATTGTTTATCTTTGCAGGGCCGCTGATTGAATCGCTTATTTTCTCCCTCAGTGATACTGCTTTTATCATGGAAACGGTTGGTTGGGAAAACGCAGACGGAAGCCAAGGCACTCGCGATTTAGTTCGAGGCGTTCGGACATTCTTGACCGACAGTGAGGCATGGAACAATTTCGGTAACTATCGCTTTGCTTTTGTAGGCGACGCTGAGTACGGCGTCGAGTTGGCGGCAACACTCGGGCGGATGCTTCCGGAAGTGTTCATGATACTCGTGTTCAGCTTGTTTGTTGCGATTTTGCTTAATCAAAAGTTCAAGGGCAGAACGCTCATGCGTGCGATTTTCTTCTTCCCCGTGCTTATCGCGACGGGTCCGGTGCTTATGGTAATCAACAATGACATTGCCACACAGGGTGTCGGAGGGGGAGGGGCGCAATTCTCGACGATGTTCAGGACAGACATGGTTGACGAGCTTCTCTTGTTCCTCGGCATTCAGAATTTAAGCGAAAACTTCATGACACTCATCGGTGATGTTATGAGCGACATTTTCGGGCTTCTGTGGCGTTCGGGGATTCAAATTTTGATTTTCCTTTCGGCTTTGCAACAAATACCGACCTCGGCGAAAGAAGCTGCATCTATGGAAGGCGCAACCTCGTGGGAGTTTTTCTGGAAAATCACTTTCCCGACAATCAGCCCTATGATACTCGCGAATATGATTTACACGATTATTGACACATTCAGTGATGCGAAAAATGAAGTCATGGCGCGGATTTTGATGTACGGCTCGCGTATGGGGATTGAGTTCTACGGAACAGCGGCGGCTATGGCGTGGATTTATTTCGGCATAATCGCAATCGCCTTAGTGATTGTAGTCGCGATTGTATCACGGTTCGTGTTCTATCAAGTAGACTAAGAAAGGGGGTTCACCAATTAGATGGATAACAAAAACATTAACGGGTTAAACCCCGAAGAAAACGCGGCTGCTTCTGAGCAGCAGAGCTATGAACAGCAAATGGTAGAATATGAAGCGCAGATGAAAGCTTATGAAGAGCAGAAGCGTGCGTATGAAGAGCAGGTGAAAGCCTATGAAATGTCCGTGGGAATTGTGCAGACAAGCGCAGGGAAAGCTGCCGAGTCTGCGGCACAAGCGGACGCGCGACGGGCTCCTGAAAGCCGCGACGCACAGGTTTTTGACGGCGGCGAGGCTTCAGATGGCGAGGGCGAAGACGAAGGCGAGTATGAGGAAGAGTATGACGAGGCACTCTACGGCTCTTTCCGCACGACTTACTACGTCCCCGGCGCGTCAACTGCGGCGGCAGGGTTTGAGGCACAGAAGCTCAGCAAAGCTGAAATTAAAGAGGTAGACAGGCGCAACAAAGAAATTCGCAAAAAATATCACGTTTCGAATATGCAAATCCTCAAGAATTATCGCAACTATTCTGAGGAAGAGCAAATCCACTACCGCTATCTGTTCGGGCGGCGTGTAGCCGAAACTGTTTGGCCGATTTTCAACTACGTTATTCTCATTGGGCTTGCTTTCGTAATTATGTACCCGATTATGTTTATGATAAGTAACTCAATTCGCCCGCAAATCGAAACGACAGACCCGTCAATCGTGTGGATTCCGCGAACGCTGCGCTTTGAAAACTTCTCACAGGCCTTTGAGTCGATTGTCAATCACCCGCGAAACGAAGGTGTTATTTTCAACACGTTCTTTATTAACATAGGCGCGTCGATTATTCAAGTTGCCGTTTGCGCCTTGACCGGTTACGGATTTGCGCGGTTTAAGTTCAAGGGGCGAAATTTGCTGTTCGGGATTGTAATTTTGCAGATGATTGTCCCTGTTCAGGTGATTATGATTCCGCTTTATATGCAGTTTCGATACTTTGACATTTTCGGGATTTTCGGGCTGATTAACGGCGAACCACTTAATCTAATCGGCAATCCTGCCACAATGTTTATCATGGCGTTTTTCGTCAACGGAGTCCGTGCGGGGTTATTCGTTCTGCTTTTCCGGCAGTTCTTCCGAGGGCTTCCGAAAGAACTCGAAGATGCGGCTTATCTTGACGGTTGCGGTCCGTTCGCGACTTTTATGAGAATCATGGTGCCTAACTCACTTGTGGGTTTCCTTACTGTCTTTATTTTCTCGGTTGTTTGGTACTGGAACGAAACTTATATCACGAGTATGCTCATGGAAGGAACACCTACCATCGCACTTACTATCGAGAGTTTGTGGGAAACAATCGCCTATAACAAAGAGATTAACCCCAGCGGTCGCCCTGATGACAAAGGCGCGGCAGATTTTATCACCTGGGTTCATGCAGGTTGCCTCATAGCGATTACCCCGCTGCTTGTTATGTACACGTTTTTGCAGAAACACTTCGTCGAGGGTGTTGAACGCTCAGGTATAGTAGGTTAGAAAAACAACCCGATGGGCGGTCTTTATGACCGCCCAAATTTTAAGCACCCAAATTTTAATCGCCCAAAATTTAACCGAAAGGTATTTGAAATAAATGAATGTCCGAAAAAAAATCCTAGTTCCAATGATAGCACTGACAATCGGGTGCGGAATCGCTGTACTTATTTCTTCTATCATACTGTTTGACAGAGAACTCAGCAACACGATGGACGATAAAATTAACACTGCTGCCGGTGTTGCCGAAAATACAATCGCGGACTTAAAAGAACGTGCGCGCCTTGCTGTAATCGGAATGGCGAACAACCCTGCTTTGGCAGAGGCTTTAATAAACGACGACCGCGACGCGATTGTGAATATGGCGATTGCTATGGACGCTACCACGCAAATTGACTATTGCACCGTTCTTGACGGTGACGGGGTAATAATCTATCGTACACACCAACCCGAACTCTTCGGGGATAACTTTGCGCATATGCCGCATATCAGGCAGGCACTCGCGGGGGAGTGCGATGTGTTTATCATTCAGGGGCTGACAATCGTTCTCGGAATATCGGCAGGGGCGCCGATTTATAACGAAGACGGTGATATAATCGGGGCAGTAACACTTGGCTTCAGGCTTGATGAGCAGGCGTTCGCCGATAATCTGAGCAAGTTGATTGGCTGTGAGATTACAGTGTTTTCGAACGATGAGCGGGTTTCAACTACAGTTAAAGATGAAAACGGCGATTATGTTTTAGGGACGACTGCTCCGCGGCACATAAGCGACCAAGTTCTTGCAGGGGGAACACACATAAGCCGGCTTGAGTTGTTCGGCAAGACCGTCTTGGCTAAATACAGCCCGTTGCAGGGTGAGGGCGGTGAAATAGTCGGAATGTTGTTTATCGGGTATTACACAGATGAAGACGCAGCGAAAATGCAGGTTTTTGTTATGAGCGGGGTGCTGATTACTCTTGCTTTGCTGATTATTTGCATTATAATAGCGCGGGGTGTCTCGGGGATAGTTGAGAAGCGGCTCACGAGTATGATGGACGAGGTTAGTGAAGCGCGTGATGTTGCAGAACTTGCTAATAAGGCTAAATCAAGCTTTTTAGCTAATATGAGCCACGAAATCCGCACGCCTATGAACAGCATTGTGGGCTTTTCAGAGTTGGCTTTGGATAAGGATATTTGCGAAGACACGAAAGGTTATTTAATAAACATTCTTGAAAATTCCCGTTGGCTTTTGCAGATTATCAATGACATTTTAGACATTTCTAAAATCGAGTCCGGTAAGATGGAGTTGGAACGAATACCCTTCAGTATGCCTGATATTTTTACGAATTGCCGCACCATGATTGTGCAAAAAGCGCAGGAGAAGGGCTTGGTACTGCATTTCTATGCTGAGCCGTCATTCGGGAAAGTCCCTCTCGGAGACCCGGTGAGGTTAAGGCAGGTTCTTACTAATCTGCTCTCGAATGCGGTGAAATTCACGAGTTCGGGTATTATTAAGCTTCATGCGGCGATTAAAGTTTCGACGGCTGATACCATGACAATGGCTTTCGAAGTGAAAGACAGCGGAATCGGAATGACACCCGAACAAATCGAACGTGTGTTCGACCCTTTCATGCAAGCTGAATCAGGCACGACACGCAAATACGGCGGAACGGGCCTCGGGCTTGCGATTACCAAAAACATTTTAGAGTTAATGGGCGGGAAACTGATGATTGAAAGTATGCCCGGGGTAGGCAGCAAGTTCAGTTTTGAACTTACTTTTGATGTCATTGAATCTCAGGAAGTAGACGTTATTGAAAAAATCTCTCCTCAAATCGTTGTGGAAAAACCGTCTTTTGAGGGGGAGATTCTTCTGTGCGAAGATAATTCGCTTAACCAGCAGGTCATGCGCGAACATTTAACAAGAGTCGGCATTACAACAGTTGTAGCCGAAAATGGCAAAATCGGTGTTGATATGGTTCGCGAACGCTTACAAAATGGCGCGAAGCAGTTCGATTTGATTTTCATGGATATGCATATGCCTGTTATGGACGGCCTTGAAGCTTCTGCGAAAATCATTGAATTAGGAACAGGAGTCCCCATTGTCGCTTTGACTGCTAATGTCATGGCACACGACCGCGAATTATACAAACAAATCGGAATGGTTGACTATGTGGGCAAGCCCTTTACTTCTCAAGAATTGTGGCAGTGCTTGCTCAAGTATTTCGCGCCGCGTTCGTGGCTGAAGGAAGACAGCGTGCAACTTGCTCAAGCTGACGATGAATTGCGTCGGAAGCTAATCGCAAACTTTGTTGACAACAACACAGATGTCTTTGCGAAATCACTGCGGCAATCGCCGGGGGAGAGCCTGAGAATCTAACCATTGCACACCGCCTTGCACATACACTCAAAGGGAATGCAGGGCAGCTCGGGAAGGGTGCTTTGCAAAAAGCTGCCGAAGAAGTTGAAGAGCGGCTCAAAAACGGTGATGAACTTTCACCTGCGTTTATGGCAAATCTTGAAGCTGAGTTAAGTGCGGTACTCATGGAATTTAGGCCTCTTTGCTCTGTGGGTGATATTGCGCAAAATTCGGAGGTGTTGGATTTATCACAGCAGAACGAACTCGTTGAGGTTTTGTTGCCGCTCTTGAAAAAAGGCGACCCGGAGTGTCTGCAATACGTCGATAAGCTTAGGGCAGTCAGCGGAAGCGGCGAACTTATTCACAAGATGCAGAAGTTTGATTTTAAGACAGCACTCGAAATGCTTGAAAACTGTACAAGGGAAGGAGGCGCGAAATGAGAGACTTGGTGAAGACGAATCTTGATGTTTGTACCGGTTGTAATCGTTGTGTAAGAAATTGCCCGATGGAAACAGCTAACGTAACTTATTTAGACGAGAACGATAACATCAAGGTTAAGGTTGACTGTAATCAATGTGTTGTCTGCGGGATTTGTGTTTATGCTTGCAAGCATGATGCACGATATTTCGCTGATGATACTAAGCGTTTCTTTGAGGATTTGGCTGCAGGTGTTCCTATTTCGATTGTTGCCGCCCCTTCTGTACGAATCAACATACCCGAGTATAGGCGGCTGTTCACTTATTTCAAGAAGCTTGGAGTTAATAAGATTTACGGTGCTTCTTTCGGGGC
>WQXP01000028.1 GCA_009784765.1 Oscillospiraceae bacterium
ACCGATGTTGAACGGGTGGCAAACAAAATCGGAATTATGAAAGACGGTGTAATCGCCGAAGAAGGTTCGGTGGACGAGATTTTGGCGAAGTATCGCAGCAGTTCTGCATGGCTGAGCGTTACTCTCGCGTACCCCGACGATGAGCTTGCGGCGGAGATTCGCTTGTTGCCGTCAATCAGCTACAGCGATTATAATCCGGTAAGCGGGAGAATCACTCTTGGCGCGTCAAGCGCGGAAATAGCAGAGGCGTTGTATGATGAGCTGATTTCTTTCGTGTATCGCAAGAAAGTCCGCGTTACGGAGATTGTAACGCAGAAGACGACGCTGGAAGATGTGTATTTCGCGATTACGGGAGGTGTGAAGCAATGACTCAAATCAAAGCAGGGGTAAAGAAAGAATGGCTGTTCTTTTGGCGGAGTTTTCGCTTCGGGGGAATGGCAATCGGTTTTGCTGTCGCGGCACTTATGGGGCCTGTTTTAATTCGATTGGTTCTCGCAATGCGTGGGATTTATGAAGAAACACTGGGTGCGGAAGCCGCCGCCGAAATGTTCGCGGAACTCGAAGGAGCGAACGGGCTGTTCGCTTCATATGCGTCTACGTTAGAGATGTTTGCGGTTCCTTTTATGCCGCCTATGATGTTTGTGGTGATTACCCTGCTCATCGGGGGAATGTGCGGCGGGGAGCAAAAGCGCCGCTCTATTATCATTCCTCAGACTGCAGGGCTGACTCCTTTTGGCTACGTGCTGCCGAAGTTCATCATGTTTCCGCCTTTAGTATGGGTGATGACAGTGCTTGCGGCACTCACCGCGAATGGGGCTTGTCAATTGCTTTTGGGGGCGTCGCTTCCTGTTGAGATAGTCTTTGTGACAGGCTCGCTCACGGGGCTTTCGCTGATGTTCCTTGTGTGTATGTATATGTTTTTCGGAATCAGCCTTGCGCAACCGAAGCTGTCGATTTTGTTCGTGCTTGCGGCGAACGCTGTTTTCCCGTGGATTAGCATGACTTTCAGCATAGACCGCTTTACTCCGTGGAGTTTGGGCGGCATGAACGCACTCGTGATTTGGAATTACACTTCGGGGAACGCTTACTACGACGGAATCGGCGGGGCGAACATTGTCATAACCGCGCTGATTACTCTTGCACTTTGCGCGGTATTCGTGGTCGGAACTTACTTTACTCTTGTCGCGAAACGCATGGATAATACCGCTGATGAGGTTTATTAACGTGAAAACATTAAAAATTTATTTAGATGTTTGCAGTTATAACCGCCCTTTTGATAATCAAACACAAATGAAAGTCAGGCTTGAAACCGAAGCGAAATTGTATATTCAAACAGGAGTTCGTGCGGGCAAATATAAGCTTGTTTGGTCGTATATGCTTAATTTTGAAAACAGCAAAAGCCCTTATGAAGATAACCGGAAAGCAATCGCGTTGTGGGAAAATATAGCGACCGAGTATTGTGAGTCATCAGATGAGGTTTTAAGTTTTGGAAAAGAAATCATGGTGAAAGGCATTAAGGAATGCGATGCACTTCACATTGCGTGTGCAATTAAGAGCGGGTGTGATTATTTTATAACCACTGACAGAAGAGTTTTGAATAAATCTGTGGGGGGTGTAAAAATAATAAATCCTATAGATTTTGTAATGGAGGCGTCGATATGATGAGAACAGATACTGTAGTTCGTGTTGAGGCGATAGATGTGCTTTTGGCGGCTCTCGGTGAAGTAGATACCGAGCGATTTATAAGCATGATTAAACGTGATACGTTTGATTATACCGAATGGCGTAAAGGGTTGTGGAAAGGCAAAAGTATTGATGAAATTCACGCATTGGCAACTGAATATGAGAGGGTGCGTGCGTGAAACAACTACTGCACCTCATCATATCAGCTATAATCTTTCTGCTGTTTTACGCCGTGACCCTTGGGGCAGTCGTGCTTATATCGACGGGGATTTTGGCGATTCCCATATCTGTCGGAGTAATGAGCGGCTTTTTCACGAGCGTCGCGTCGGACTTATCGCCGCCTGCGATGTTCTTTGCGGGAATTTCCTGCCTCAGCGGCGGAGTCGCACTCGGGATTGGGATTGTTGTTCTGTTCCCGAAGCAGTCAAGAGTATTTAAGAGTAAAGATGTTTAAGAAAAAATTCAGAGTCAAGCTTAAAGCTAACAAGAAAATCGTCGCGCTTATAACCCTGCTGAGCATTTCGCTTACTTCGGCAGTTGCTGCGGTATTGGCGGAGCGTCGTTACGGCGACAGGTGGGATACGCGGGTTTATCGCGCAGTTCATGTGATTGAACTGCATGAGAATTACGCTCCCGAACTCGAAATCTATGTTGCGGGAATGGCGGTGGAAATCGCGGTGTGGGAAGAGGCTTTCATCAAGGTCGAATGCGTGGCGGAGCTTCCGCTGATAATTATTGACGACTATGAGCCGCGCCACAAGCATGAAATCAGAATCGCCCAAGACGACGGCTTTGCAATCAGCTTTATGACAGCGGATTTGTTCCGCTATCATCTCAAGGTATATCTTCCGCGCGGGGCTGAGTTTAAGCGGCTCGGCATTGTTTCGGCAGGGGGGAGTGTTACTCTCAACGCGCATCATCTGCGAGTACGTGAGGAAGTAAACATCGCGACTTCGAGCGGGCAGGTCAACCTTATTCGCCCGACAAGTGTATACAATATAAGAACACATTCGGGGGGCGTGAATATAGACTTTGATTATCTCATAAGCGAAGTCATCATCAACAGCCTTTCGGGGGATTTGCGGATTACGCTCCCGGACACGCTCTCGAGCGAAGCGGTTGAGAGTTTATTGCAAGCCCGCACTCTGCGGGGGGAGCTTGTGATTATTGCAGAAGAAAAAACGCCGTTGGTTTAGATAGAATAATAGGGAGGGATTATTATGAACAGAGATGTAACTACAATGACAAAGGGTGAGTTGTTTCATGCAATCAATGATGAAGCACGCAAGCCCAATTCTGATTTGGCGTTTATTGCCACTTGTATTAAAGAAGAGGACAGGCGTATTAACGAGTATATTAAACAATGTATAAAGGAGGAACGTAATGCAGGATAATAAATTGACGTTTACTTTAATTGCCGGTATTAACGGTGCGGTAAAATCTACCGCTTATGCGGATATGATGCCCGAGTGGGCGCATCCTGCCGTTGAAGAATATACACGCTATATTCAGCAGTGTAGTGAGGTTGTAAAATGTTGTCAGTAATAATCCCCGCCTATAATGAGGGCGAGAACATAAACACCGCCGCTGATACAATCGGCGGATTGCTCGAAAGAGCGAACATTGCCTATGAAATCGTGTTTTCGAACGACGGTTCGAAAGACGATACTTGGGAAATCATCAAAGCTAAGTCCGCGCAGGATTCTCATGTTCGCGGGGTGAGTTTTTCGCGCAATTTCGGGAAAGAAGCTGCGATTTTCGCGGGGCTTGAAGCCGCGCTGAAAAATCCGGATTGCAAATGCGCAGTGGTAATCGACTGTGACCTCCAGCACCCGCCGGAGCTGATTGCAGATATGTATGAGCTGTGGAAGACTCAGGGCTATGACGTAGTCGAGGCGCGAAAAGCAAGCCGCGGACGGGAGAGCCTTGTGTACAAAGCTTTCGCGAAGACGTTCTATAAGCTGATGAAATCGTCGTCGGGCATAAATCTTGACGGAGCGAGCGACTATAAGCTCCTTGACCGCAAGGTAATCGAAGCGGTAGACGGAATGAAAGAACGCCAGACATTCTTTCGCGCATTGTCGGCGTGGGTCGGGTTTAAGACCACAAGCCTTGAGTTTCATGTCCAGCCCCGTGTTCACGGAACGACTAAGTGGAGTTTTCGAAAGCTGTTTAAGTTCGCGCTGTCGAGTATAACGGGTTTCACGAACTTCCCCATGCACCTGATGACTATTTTCGGGGTGCTGTTCTTGTTCCTGTTCGCAGGGCTTGGTGTCCACACGATTGTGAACTTTATCCTCGGGCGTGCGGAAGCAGGGTTCTCGACGGTTATTCTGCTGCTGCTGATTATAGGCTCTCTGCTCATGTTCGGGCTGGGGATTATCGGGTATTATTTAGCCAAGATTTATGAGGAGATTAAATTCCGCCCAAGGTATATTGTAGATGAGGAAGTGTAGACACTTCTTGTTTTAGAAAGAAAGGAAACAAAAATGACAAAATTCACCCTTAGAAACCCTCTCCCTGCGATTCGAAAGTTTTTCCGCGATTACCCGCAAATCTGGGTATCCTTCTGCATTTCTTTTGTGGGAATGCTTGTGGCGTATCTGATTTTCGGGATTTGGCCCATGCCGCGCGGAATGTCTGTGCTGTGTTTAGACATGAACGCCCAGTATGTCTATTACCACATTTATATGCGCGACGCGCTGTTCTGGGGCGGCGGCGAAAGCATACTCTACTCGTGGGGGCGTAACTTCTCCGGGGAGTATGTCGGCACAATCGGGTATTATCTTTTCAGCCCTTTTAATCTGATTGCGTGGTTAGTCCCGCTCAGGTTTATCACCGAGGGCCTGCTGCTTATGATACTGACGAAAATCGGGTCTGCTGCTGCGGCTATGGCGATTTATCTGAGCGTGTGGCGTAAGTTCTCGCCTTCCACCACGATTATGTTCAGCGTCATGTACGCGCTTTCGGCTTATAACATGATTCAAACCATGAACCCTATGTGGCTTGACGCGGTGATTATGCTCCCGCTCATAGTGCTGGGGATTGAGGCACTTTTGAAAGACGGCAAGTTCAAGCTGCTGGCTTTCGCGCTGACTTATACGATTATCACTAACTTCTACATCGGGCTGATGGTCTGCATTTTCGCGGCGTTATACTTTGTTTACTACGCGCTGACGTCACGGAGGCTGAACGTCGGCGGGAACTGGAAAGTGATTGGTAAACGCACGGGGATTTTCGCGGCAGTTGCGATTTGCTCTGCGCTGATGTCGGCGTTTATTCTGCTGCCGGTGTATTCGTCGCTTTCACTCGGAAAGTTTGACTTCACTGTGCCTGATTACTCGCTCAGGGCAAGTTTCACGATGTTTGATATGACGCGCAAAATGTTCCTGAACAGCTATGACACGGTGCGTAATGACGGGCTTCCTGCTTTGTATGTCGGAACTCTTGCTTTGATTATGCTGCCTGTATACTTGTTCTGCACCCGCATTCGCCGCGTTCGCCGCTTTGGCGGAATCGCTTTGCTTCTTGCTTTGATAATGAGCATGATGGTAACGCCGATAGATATGCTCTGGCATGGAGGGCAAGTTCCTAACTGGCTGCCTTACCGCTATGCGTTTATGTTCGGGTTTCTTATGCTTGCTTTCGGGGCGGAGGCTTTTGAGCGGCTCAAAACGGTATCGCGAGGTGTTATCGGCGCAGGGGTAGTTTTCTTCGGGACAATCCTGCTGTATTGGCAGCGTGCTGATACCGTTTATCCTGATTTGGGGCGCGACGGGCGGGACGTGTTCGAGTTTTTTACGGCGGTTCTGCCCGCCGCGATTGCTCTCGGCATTTTCGCGGCGATAGTGATTTTGGGTAAGCGTCATCTTGACATTTCTGCGAAGGGTAAGGGAAAAATCAACGTGGTAACTTTCGCGCTGATTTGCTTGGTGTCTGTTGAGATGGGCTTCAGTGCGGGATATGCGATTTTCGCCCAGAACACGGACATAACCTACTCTACCCGCGGGTCTTTTGATTCCATGCACATAACTCGGGAAGTAACTGATGAGTTAAATCGCGAAATGGCAGCTAACGGTGAGTTCATGCGTATGGAGAAGCATTATATGCGTTCTGCTAACGACGCGATGGCTCTGCGAATGAGGGGAGTTACCCACAGCACGAGTGTCATGAACAATAACGCCCTTTATGTAATGCGCCACTTCGGATATTTGGCGAGGACGCATTCGGCGCGATATTGGGGGGCGACCCCGGTAACGGACGACTTGTTTGCATTCCGCTACATTCTCGATTCCACGACGAACGAACGCTCTCACGGAACAATCATCAACAGAGAGCGTATTACTGTTTTTGATAACCACGACGCGCTGCCCATTGCGTATCTTGTTGACATGAAGACTCAGGGGTTCACCGTGGCAGAGTGGGACGTTTTCGGGAATCAAACGCGGCTTCTTGCGAATATGCTTGGGGAAGATGATTTTCCGCTGTTTATTCGCCAGCATTGGGACGATAAAGCCCCGGACAATCTTGAGCTTCAGAACAACCTCAGCGACGGATATATGGGTTATCGCAGAACAGAAGGTTCGACCGGTAATGCCCATATCGAATACACCTTCACGTCGGACAGAGACGGCGAGCTGTTCATGTATTTCCCGACGATTTATGACCATTCACGTGCAACGAACTTGTGGCTTCAACGCTATCATGAAGACGGTTCGAGCAATGGGGGGCCTGTATTTGTCGGGCAGATGTATGACAGTGACCATCACCACATTCAGCGAATCGGGAAATTCAGTGAAGGCGAACGCTTCATGATTACCGTGTCCCTTCAACCCGGGGTTGACGCTATGTTCTTCAATGACGAGATTTTCGTGTTTGTGGATACGGAGCGTTTAGCGAGGGAAGTTGCGCGTGTTCATGAGAACAATGCCGGCAGCACTTTCACCGCAGTTAATGACAGGCATCTGCGAATTACCACCAATCACAGCGAGGAACAGCTTCTGTTCACCTCAATCCCTGTTGAGCCGGGTTGGCGTGCTTTTATCGACGGAAAAGAAGTCTCTCTTGAGGGTGTGATTAACTGGAAGGAAAGCGTTCCGGTTGAGCCGAAGAGTACGTGGGATAACATTAAAGAGTTCTTTGTGCAGTTCTTTGCTCTTTATGAGGTTGATGAGGAGGGCAGGCGTATAGTCGAGCCTGTGGAAATGCACGATGTTGACGCTTACGGATTTTTAGCTTTGACTGTTCCTGCAGGACAGCACACAGTGGAGCTGAAGTTTTTCCCGAATATGATGCCTGTGGGAATAAGCCTCTCTTTTGTCGGGTTAGCGGGAATACTTCTTCTGATTGCGGCGACCTGCGGTTTCGGGTTTAATCGCAAGGCTGTTGCGGCTTCAGACAGCAAACCGACGGAAGACGGCGGTTCGGGCAAAGAGAACGACAGCGAAATCAGCGATGTAAGCGGCGATGATGTCGCGGCGGTTCTTGCGGAAATCGGGATTGAAGTTGACACCTCTCCTGAAAGCGACTCTGACGACGCAGTCGATACAGGCGGCGTGGAAGACGTGTATGACGGATATGACAGCGACTATTTCAGTTGACAATTGACGACAGTTGACAATTGACAATTGATAATTGACAGTTGGGGGTTGGGGAGGAAAGAATGTCGTGAATGAAATCAAAATTGAGGATTTGCGTGAGTCAATAGCGGTATAAAACATGAACTTTTTTCACAGTGCGGCGAATTTAATCCCTGCGTTTCATAAGCTTGCTAACCCCGGGAGTCTGCTCTCGGGGTTAAGCCGCGTACATAAGGCGCATTTTGCGGCAGTTTTAGCGATGGGGGAGGAGAACTCTGTCGCGCCGCTGTTGATTTTAGTCGAAACAGAATCCCAGGCCGCAAGAATGTGCGCAGACATAAACGCATTAGCACAGAGGGAGATTGCCGCAGTTTTCCCCGGGCGGGACCCGATTGTGCAGGAGGCGGACGCACGCTCGAGTGAGTATGAACACCGCCGCATAGCGGTTCTCACGCAACTGTCAACTGTCAATTGTCAATTGTCAATTGTAATAGCTACGCCTGAAGCGGCGGCGCAAGAGACTTTCGCCCCTGCTGATTTGCGTGAGAAGCTCTTGACGCTTAAAAAAGGTGACGAACTTGACACGGAGAAATTACTCACGGATTTAATACAGCGGGGCTATTCACGCACGGATTTGGTGGAAAGCCCGTCGCAGTTTTCGGTGCGGGGTTCGGTGATTGATGTGTTTCCTGTGAACTTGCCGCTCCCTGTGCGGCTTGACTTGTGGGGGGACGAGATTGAGTCAATCGCGCTGTTTGACGCAGTGAGCCAGCGGCGCGGCGGCAAAATCGAGCAAGTTGTAATTGCCCCTGCACATGAGGAGCAAGGTTGCGCGACACTCTATGAGTTTGTTCAGCACGTAATAATTTGCGAACATTGCGACCACCTTGCGTCTGAACACGCTGTTCCCGAAGAGCAGATTTATGCACGATTCGACACGTTTTCACGGAGTGCGACAAGCGTGAACGTATCTGCTGTTAAAAAGTCGGCGTGGAATGGGGATTATAAGCTGCTCAGGGAAGAGCTGAGCGAACTGCTCAAAAACGGATATGCAGTCGTGATGTTTGGGGGAAGCGAAAGGGCGGCGCGTGGGCTTGCGTCGGATTTGCGGGACGACGGTCTGCCGGCGGACTATGCGAGCAAAGCTCCGCGAAAGATTTCCCTCAAGCATATTTATGTTATACCCGGTGCAATATCGGCAGGGTTCGATTACCCTGAGGCGAAATGCGCCTGTGTTACCGTGAATACGGCAGGGGATTTTCGGCGCGGTGTGGACACGGCGCATGATATTGTAGGGAGCGGCGTCCACGACGCGCAGCGCGCCGAAGGCAAGCGAAGCCGCAAGAAAAACAAGTCTGAGGCTATTCGTGCGATTACAGACATTAGTGTCGGCGATTATGTTGTTCATGATAACTACGGAATCGGAATATTCGAGGGGGTTACCAAACTCACGACAGATGGGGCAAAGCGCGATTATATCAAGCTCAAATATGCGGGGAAAGACGTGCTTTATGTCCCTGTAACGCAGTTAGATTTTATTGCGCGGTATATAGGCAACACGGATTCGGCGAATTTGAAGCTGTCTAAACTTAATACAGAGAGCTGGTTTAAGGCGCGGGCGAAAGTCAAGAAAGCGGTTGAGGAATTAGCGCAGGAGCTGATTGCGCTTTATGAGAAGCGTGCCAAAATCGAGGGACACGCTTTCCCGCGAGACTGCAGCTTACAGCGGGAGTTCGAGGAGGCATTCGGGTATATTGAAACAGACGACCAGCTCACTTGTATTGGGGAGCTGAAAAGCGATATGCAAAGCTCTCGCCCTATGGAGCGATTGCTATGCGGAGATGTGGGCTTCGGGAAGACGGAAGTCGCGCTTCGCGGCGCGTTCAAGTGCATTATGGACGGGAAACAAGTGGCGTTACTCTGCCCGACGACTGTGCTTGCGTGGCAACATTTCCAGACGGCTCTGCAAAGATTCGCGTCTTTGGAACTGCCAATCGAGATTGCGCTGTTGTCGCGATTCCGCTCTGCTAAGGAGCAACGGGAAGTTCGCGCAGGGTTACTGTCGGGGAAGATTGATTTCGTAATAGGAACTCACGCCCTTGTGGCGAAGGATACACAGTTCAAGGATTTAGGGCTGCTGATTATCGACGAAGAACAGCGTTTCGGGGTTATGCAGAAGGAGCGGCTCAAGGAAACATTCGCGGGGGTTGACACGCTGACCCTTTCGGCGACGCCTATTCCGCGAACGCTGAATATGGCTATGTCGGGCATTCGGGATATGAGTGTGATTGAAACGCCGCCTCATGACAGAATCCCCGTTACCACTTATGTGATTGAGCAGGAATACA
>WQXP01000029.1 GCA_009784765.1 Oscillospiraceae bacterium
AAAAGACTCCGTTTTTGCCGCGTTGATTCGTCCAACGTGGTTAAACGGTCTCTTTTATTCTGCAGTTGCGATTCTGCGTTTTCAGCCGCTTTTGAAGTTGCGGTTCTTAATCTATTATCTATTGTATTACACTTCTTTCGATTTGTCAACCACTTTTCGAAATTTTATTCGTAGAATTGCACGAAATTTTAGCCCGATTTTTGTGCAACTTGCACAAAGAAATGAAGTTCAAGTGTGTGGCTTGACTTTTTCGACGAAATGTGATATAATTTTTTTGTACGGAGTCACCGCCGAAAGGAGGTGAGGAATTTGAATTACGTACTCACAATCGTTGCGACTGTCATAGCGGATGTACTGGTGTACATTATAATCCGTAAGTGGTTGGATGGTCGTAAAAAGTGAAATCTTCGCACGACAGCACGTTCCTAAAAAACCGCCCGGGGCTGGTCCCCCGGGCGGTTTCTTTCGTGCGGAATTTGCATTACGTTGTACTCACAATATATATTGTATCACACTTCTCTCGATTTGTCAACGACTTTTTCGAAAAATTTCGCCGAATTATCAAAATCTCTATTGACATTATGCGCAGAGTGTGGTACACTGAGCTAATGACACTACACACATATACAATTGCCCGCAACGATGCGGGGCAGCGATTAGACCGCTTCTTGGCTAAACAGGGGCTGACTGTCGGGGTAGTCCGCAAAGCACTGCGGAACAAAGACATCAAAGTTGACGGGAAGCGTGTTTCGGCGGACTATAAGCTCATCGCGGGGGAGGAAATACGGGTATATCTGCAAAGCGAAATCCAAGCGGTGGCGGCGAAAAAGCCGCGTTTTTACGGCGTTTCTGTCAAGTTAGACATTGTTTATGAAGACGAGAACCTCCTGCTTGTGAATAAGCCGGTAGGACTGCTCTGCCATGAAGATGACAGCGGTAATCCCGACACGCTCATTAACCGAATTAAAGCTTACTTGGCAAAGCAGGAAAATGAGACGGACTACAGCGCGCTGTGCAATCGCATTGACCGCAACACCTGCGGAATAGTAATCGCCGCGAAAAACGCAGAAACTCTGCGTGAGATGAATGACAAAATCAAAAATCGCGAACTTACGAAGCTCTATCTGTGTATACTTGTCGGTATTCCGAAAGAGCGTGAAGCTACACTCACGAGCTTTATGGAAAAAGACGAGGCGACGAATACAGTAAAAGTTTTCAAGACAAAACCCGCAAACGCGCCGAATGTAAAAACTGCAATCACAAAATACCGCGTGCTTGAAACACGCGGCAATTTAGCATTAGCAGAAGTCAACCTCATAACAGGGCGAACTCATCAAATCCGCGCCCACATGGCGAGCATCGGCTGTCCCCTTCTCGGCGACGGCAAATACGGACGCGCCGCCGTGAACAAAAGCTACGGTTTCGCGAATAAGCAAGCCCTGTGCAGTTATAAGCTGATTTTAGACGGCAGAACCCACGAAGTCCGCGATATTTGGTTTCTGGAGCGTTTTCGAGAGCTTCAGTAGGTATAAATCTGCTTCAGGCGGATTTCCCGCAGAATCAGCGGCAGTGTTCCTAAAATCCCGAGCAGGAAAATTCCGCCGACAGCAAGAAACAAAAACGAACTGCGGTTGCTGCATACGCATGAATACTCGTTGCATTCGCCGCAAAGAGTCGCGTCGTCTGTGCCGTCGTCGCTTCCGGGCTCCTCAGTAGCTGCGGGTGTGTCTGTAAAGTCGTGCGACTCCGTCGTAAGCGGTGGTAGTGTCGGCGGAACATAATCAGAGGGTATCGGATTATGGAGAACTGTTCCCCCGGGAATGTGCAGCGTCGTCGGTGAAGTTTCGCTTGCGCCGCTCGGCGAAGTTGCCGTGGGGGCTGAGTCGCTTGAGGCAGCCGCCGTATCACTTGCAGCAGAGGACAGGCTTGTCGTTTCATTGGGCGATGTCGGCGAAGCCGGCGAATTTGCTGTACTCGGCGAACTCGGCGAATTCGGGGAACTCGGCGAAGTCGCTACAGGGCTTGTTACAGTAGTTACAGCAGTTACAGTAGTCTCCGAGGGCGTGTCTGTCGGTGGCGGCTCAGGCTCTTCTGCCGCCACCGTCGCGAACAAACTCATCGCCATTAGCGATATAAGTAAAACATTTCGAATTCTTTTCATTTTTGCATTCCTTTCATAACTTGACTATTTTTTCATAAAGAATTTCAACAGCTTCGATAAAGCACGCGGGCTTCGAAATACCATGATACGCATAAGTACATACCTCCGTTAAGTTGTTTTGAACAGCCAAATCCCGAGACCAATCAGCGCAATCCCGATTGTTATAATAAACAAAGTCGGCGATATAAAACAAAAGCAGAGGAGTGCGCCTCCAAACGCGATTGTTACAATCGGGGCTTTGGTGTTTTTTGATTTTGCACAGCATTTTCGTGTTCTTGTCATGGCTTTTACCTCCTGTGAGAACAGTATCTGTCAAGCACCCTGCGCGACGGCAGAGCCGCCGCTTCGGTTGCTCTTGTATATCATATGCAAGGAGGCGCAATAGTGTTACAGGATTTCGGCATACAGTTCATCGAAAATCTGACCGCCTTCGATTTCAGCAATCGTGCCACTAATTCTTCCGCGCTGTTGACTATGAGCCGTCGCGGCAATGGCGGAATTTGCATTCTTGTAGTTTCCATAACTTTTCTCCTTTACCAATCATCTTTTGCCTTTTTCGCTTCGTCATAAATCGCTAAGTAGCTCTCATAGCGCGAGCCGCCTTTCGGGAACACACAGCCTTCCTCACCATGATGCGTACACCCGCCAAACTTGCATTTGCCGATTAGCGGAACAAACTCACGGAAATACAGCGCGACATCTTCGGGGAGAAGTTCGCCGTAGGAGGTTGTAACAACAGTCGAAAATCCGGGCGTATCCGCTAAGTAACCCGACGCGCCAAGCTCATACAGCGCGACTGTTCGCGTAGTATGCCGCCCCCGCCCGAGCTTGCGGCTGATTTCCCCCGTAGCGGCTTCTATCCCCGGAACAAGGGCGTTGAGCAAAGTCGTTTTCCCAACCCCGGAGTTGCCAATCAGCGCGGAGGTTTTTCCGCCGAGAAACCCGGTGAGTCGCGCTAAATCACCGCTTTCGAAGCACGTGAACCCTGCACCCTCATAGACTGCCGCCAAATCGGCGGCTTTTTTATCTAACTTAGTGAACACAAACACAGGCTCAATGCCTTGGTTCTCGAGTATGACTGTCAAGCGGTCGATTACAAGGGCGTTCGGCCGCGGTTCACAGGAAGACACGACAATCACCCCGCAGTCAAGGTTCGCGAGGGGCGGGCGTACAAGCACATTACGCCGAGGTGCAATTTCGCTGATGACATAATCCCCCCCTTCCCTCTCGACAGTCACGAAATCGCCGATACAAGGGCTGATTTTCTTCAGGCGGAACAGCCCCTTGGGCTTGCAGGTAATCAGCTCAAAATCCGGCTGCCCGCACATGACTTTATAATTCCCTGCTACTGATGTTATAACGATTCCATTCATCACACTCATACGTCGGGATAATTCGAAGACGGCTCTTCAGATGGTGTGGTGGGCGGTTCAGTCGGCGGTAAGGTCGGCGGAGTTGTCGGGACTTGGGGCGGTATAAGCTCAAGCATGAGGTCGATGTTAGGCTCGCCTACCATGGTCTTTTCCACGGGCTCCTTCTCAAAGTCAAAATGATAAGTTACATAAATGCCGTCCCGCCCGTTCTGAGGGTTGCGAATGTGTACCGAATACTCGGCAACCCCCGTTCCCTCAAACTCAAACAACACAATGCGGTTAATCCCCATATGCTGGGATTTCTGGTCAATGAGTTCCCCCGCTTGATTGAGAAGCGAGAAATCAAACAACCCTGTTGCTATTTCAGGCATTTCAAATCGAATGAAGGACTCCCCGCCCGTAGCAGGCCCTTTGCCGATTGTCAGAACAACGATTGTTCCGCGATTCACTCTCCCTCCGTGAGGTGGCATTTGATTTATGATTCTGCCACGCTGCTCTTCGGGGCTTTCAACGAACTCAAACTCAGGCAGAAGATGAGTCAAACGCGCATGATAATCTGCTTCCACATTGTCCATACCCATGAAATTCGGAATCGTAGTCGTGTTCGCGTCGTCTATCCGCCCGAGGCTGAGGCGAATGCGTACCTGCGTCCCGACAGGGATTAAATCCCCCGGCACATGGTCGCTGCTGATGAAATGCCCCAAGGGAACATCAGGGTCGTGTTCTTCAAGGAAAAGAGGAATCAATCCTAAGTTTTCTAACGCAATTTTAATATCTTCACGTTTGTTCGACCTGTCGAAAGGCGGCATACTTGCCGTTTGTTGACCTTTGCTGACAACGACTTGCACAACAGTCTGTTCCGGATTAAAAAGCTGACCGCTTCTCACGCTCTGTCTGATAACGTGCCCCACAGGGAAATCAGCCGAATAGTCTTGGGTCGCGTTTAACCGAAGCCAATAAAACTCTGCATTCACTTCCGTAAACGGCCGCCCGACTAAGTTTGGCATATCACGATTATTGCTCTTCCCGTCTAACATTTCACTGACAACATAAGTTATCAAAATCGCCGCGACAATCACGAACGCAGACGCAACCGCGAACAAAATCGGCAGAAGGGGCGAACGACGCTCTGCTATTTCATCATCGTCATACTCATCATCGTCGTCGTCATCGTCAAAAACAGAAGCCTTAGGCGCGGCTGCCCCTGTGTCTTTCACGTTTTTCTTAGCACCGCCCGACGCGGCGGCACCCCCCGCGAGTGCAGCAGCAGCGGCATTCGGGGCAGGTTTTCCCGCTTTATCGACGTGCTTAGCCTCCCCTGAAGGTGTCGAGTATTTGTATTCAAAGACGATTCCCGGATTTTTCTCAAACTCTTGCAAATCGCCGAGCATTTCCCCGGAAGCCTGATAGCGTTCAAGGGAGTTCTTCTGCATCGCACGAAAGATAATCTCTTCCAAAGCCCCGGGAATAGAAGCGTTAATCTCACGGGGTGCTTTCGGGCGAGCATTAGTGTGCATCATCGCGATTTTCAGCGCGTCGTCCCCATCGAAAGGCTTCACCCCCGTGAGCATCTCATACATCATTACCCCCACAGAGTACAGGTCGCTCTTTTCGTCGGTATTCTCTCCCCTTGCCTGCTCCGGGCTGATATAATGCACCGAGCCGATTGCTTTTTCCGAGAGGCTCTTGTCTATCTCACGATTGAACCGCGCAATCCCGAAATCCATGACCTTGATACTGCCGTCCCGCAGCAACATAACATTCTGTGACTTAACGTCCCGGTGGACTATTCCTCTGTCATGGGCATATTGCAAAGCCTTGAGGATTTGCGTAACATAACTGTGCGCCTCTTTCCACTTGAGGACGCCCTGCCGCGTGATATACTCCGTCAAAGTAATCCCGTCAACATATTCCATGACAAGATACTTAGGCGTGTCATTGAATCCGCTGTCGTAAATCTTAACAATATTCGGGTGTGTTAATAGCGCGACTGCCTTGCACTCATTACGGAAACGCCGCAGGAAATCATCGCTCCCTGCAAACTCATTACGCAGGATTTTCACCGCGACTGTACGGTCTTCCGTCGTATCCGCCGCCTTGTAAATCTCTGCCATACCCCCCGCACCGATTAGCTCGAGAAGCTCATACCTGCCGTCTAATTTCATGCCGATGTAACTGTTCATATGCTTTTCTCCTATCTCAAGCTGTAATTAGCCCTACTGTTATATTGTCATTTCCGCCATTGGCGAGTGCGTAGTCAACAAGCAAATCGCAGACCCTGCCCTTGGGATTGTCAAGCACGATTTGCGCGATTTTCACATCATCTCCGTAAGAATGAAGCCCGTCAGAACTCAGAAGCAATATGCTGTCTTTATGAAGAGGAAGCTCAAAGTAATCCGGGATTATATCCGCCTCTGCTCCGATTGCCCGCGTAATCGCATTGCGATTCGGGTGGGTTCGCGCCTCCTGCGGAGTAATCGTCCCGTCTTCCAAAAGCACCCGAATGTAGGTATGGTCTTTCGTAATCTGCTGGACGCTGTTATCGAAGATATGATATGCGCGGCTGTCCCCGACGTTGACGATATACGCCCGCCCTTCGTGTACGATTGCACAGACGCAAGTCGTCCCCATTCCGCGCTTGGCGACATCAGAGAACGCTTCCTCATAGACTTGCGTGTTCGCGGCAATAAACGAAGTCAACATAAGATTACGAATGCTGTTAGCGTCGCCGTTTTCACGAAAACCATGACGAAGCCTGTGGGTGATAATATCCACCGTCATCTGGCTGGCGCGGCTCCCTGCGTTTTCGCCGCCCATTCCGTCACACAGCACGACTGCTGCAGCGTTCATCGAAATTTGACCTGCCCAAACACGGTCTTGATTTTCGGTACGCTTTTTCCCTATGTCTGTTTTAGAGTAAAACCTCATAGCTTCTAACTCCGGTCAAGCCACTGAAGCGGCTTAACCTCCGCGCAGCCGGACAAAGCCCGGCTCGCTTGGCTCCTTACTTCCTTGCGTAATTGTCCGCAGGCGGCGTTAATATCATCGCCCATTGTTCTGCGGATTGTCGCGTTAATTTTTCGGCTCTCGAGCATTTCCGCAAAAGCTTTCCCATTCACGGATTTGCGGAAACCTGCCCCCGTGTCATTCACAGGAATCAAATTCACATGAAAAGCGTGAGGCGGTAATTCCCCCCGCAGAAGCCCCGCTAATCGCCCCGCCTGTTCCGAACTGTCGTTGACTCCCTCAATCAGCGCATACTCAAAGCTAATCCTCCGGCGGGTCGCCTCGAAATAATCCCGGCAAGCACGCATAAGTTCGCTTAAAGGATATGCGCGGTTAATCGGCATAATCGCGCTTCTGTCCTCATCACAAGCAGCGTGGAGCGACACAGACAGAGTAATTCCGAGCTTATGCTCTGCAAGCTTGTCGATTTGCGGAACAATCCCGCAAGTGGAGAGGCTGATATGCCTTGCGCCAATGGGCGAAAGCTCAAGAAATCGCAGGACATTGTCGAAATTGTCGAGTGGTTCGCCTATTCCCATGATGACAATGTTGACAGTTGACAATGGACAATTGACAGTTGACAGTTGATTCAGTCGCAGAGTTTCATATACCTGTAACAGCATTTCGCTCGGAGCCAGGTTGCGAACTAATCCGCCCACTCCCGAAGCACAGAAGGTGCAACCCATTCGGCAGCCAACTTGGCTCGATATGCAGAGGCTGTTGCGGTCTTTGAACTGCATAAACACAGTTTCGATTGCCTGCCCGTCAGATAGCTCATACAAGTATTTTACCGTATCGCCGCGTTTTGATACACGCTTTTGCAGAACTTTCAGTGATTTCAGCGCGTATTTGAGCGAAAGCTCTTCCCGCAGCTTTTCAGGCAGGTTTGTCATTTCGCCGAAACTCACGACGCGCTTGACGTGCAACCACTCGAAAATCTGTTTTGCACGAAATTTCGGGAGTTTGAGGGAAGCCAGCTCCTGCTCAAGTTCGCTTAAAGTAAGCGACAAAAAATCCGTCTCCGCTCCTACTGTCATTGGCATTTCCACCGTCCTTTGTCGGAATAAACGTCTGTTTGCTCATTAGCTCAAACTCCGGGTTTTGCGCAAGAAAAGCCTCTGCTACATCGTCATTTTCAGCGCGGCTTAGGGTACAAGTCGAATACATCAGCACTCCGCCGCTTTTGACATAGATTGAACCGCTCTGCAAAATCTCGCGCTGGATTTGCGGTAAATCTGCAAACCTGCTCTCGGATTTATACTTAATCTCGGGTTTTCGGCGGATTACGCCAAGCCCTGAACAGGGAACATCACAGACTACACGGTCGGCTTGGGGCAGCCTCGCATCAAAAACGGTTGCGTCGCTCACTTGAGTTTCGATTATGCTTAATCCGAGCCGCTTTGCACCCTTCGTGACTAATTGCAGTTTGCCGCTTTTGTCACAAGCGATTACTCTGCCCTCATTGCCCATAAGCGTCGCGATTGTGAAGCTCTTCCCACCGGGTGCGGCGCAGAGGTCAAGGATTGTTTCCCCGCCCTGCGGCTCTAAATCAACGCAAGCACGGTAGCTTGATTCGTCTTGAATATAACTCTCGCCATTAGGGGCAATCCGCTCGAAAATCGGTGGTTTGCCAAGGCTTGATTCTAAAATCGACAGAGTTGCTTCGTCGCCGTATTCGGCTTGCCACTTGGTGACAAGCCACTCGGGGCAGGAATACTTGACGGACAGACTCGCGTCAGTTAAGTCAACAGGCTCGCGTAGATAGCTGCGTAAAACAGCGTTCACAAAACCCCTTTCATTAGCTGAGGCAAGGCGAACCGTTTCATTAACAACTGCATATTCTTCGCTTTCCATGAACACCAATTCATAAAACGCAATTCGAAATATAGCTTGAACAGTTGCAGTCGGCGTGCGTTTGACATACCGTGCAATAACATAATCGAGAGTTAATCGCCGTTCAATCACACCGTAAAAAATCGCAGTAACGGCGGCTTTGTGTTGAGGCTGTTTTATCAGCGCATTGTTAAGCAAAATCGGCGAATATCCGCCCGCGTTCATTCGCAGGAGCAAATCAAGGACTGTTTTTCTTATATTCATGATTTGTGCCCTCTCCCTCTCAAGAACGCTTCCATGCTCATTCGCTTGCCGCCCTCCGGCTGAACTTCGGTGAAAATCACCCTGCCTGACTCCTGCACAGCGCGGTAGATTTTCAGCCGCACGCCCTCATGATAGGTGAAAGCGCAAGGATAGTCCGCCAACCCGCGAATTTTGTTCAGCACTTCGCTGACAGGCTTGCTCAAGTCCAGCTCACACTCCCCTTTGGTGAGTTTTGCCGCATAAGTCGCCTCTGAATCGCTTTGCTTGATTGGCACAAGTGTGTCTATATCATTAAGAGCTTGTACAATCAATCTCCCGCCAAGTTCCGCAAGAGTGTCATGAAGCTCTGTAGCAGTCATGGTTTCGGGAATGTCTACTTTTTCGTGAAGCAGCATAGCCCCCGTATCAAGCCCCGCCTCCATCTGCATAATGGTAATGCCCGATTCGCTCTGCCCCTCCATGATACAGCGGTTAATAGGCGCAGCCCCGCGATATTTAGGCAACAGACTTCCGTGGACATTGATACAGCCGTATTTCGGCAAATCAAGAATACTCTGCGGCAGAATCATGCCATAAGCGGCGACTGCTATGCAATCGGGATTATACCCCCGCAAAGCCTCTAATGCCTCACCGTCCTTGAGCGTCGTCGGTTGTTCAACAGGAATGCCGCGTTCCAACGCAAGTTCCTTAACCGGCGAAAAGCTGATTTTCTTTCCGCGATTACGCGGCTTATCGGGCTGAGTATACACTGCGACAACTTCATGTTTGCTGTTTAACAGCGCGTTTAGTGAAACTGCCGCGAAATCGGGTGTACCCATAAAAATTATTCTCAAAATTTTCACCCCCCCTGTCAATCATCTTGCGGCAATAACAATGTTTTCGAATATTGCAA
>WQXP01000030.1 GCA_009784765.1 Oscillospiraceae bacterium
GCTTTGCCCGACCGAAGGGCGAATCTTGACAACAAAAGCAAAAGAAGAGATAAGCCCAAAGGGCGGGCTTTGCCCGACCGAAGGGCGAATCTTGACAACAAAAAAATAAAAAGGGGTAAAAAACGATGAAAAAGACCAAAATTGTATGCACGGTAGGGCCGTCTACGAAAGACGACAACATTCTGCGGGGTATGATTGAAGCGGGCATGAACGTCGCGCGTTTCAACTTCTCTCACGGAACCCACGAAAGCCATAAAGCGACTTTCGACCAACTCAAGCGAGTTCGCGAGGATATGGGCGTTCATGTCGCGTCGCTTTTAGACACCAAAGGGCCTGATGTTCGCCTCAAGGAGTTCGCGCCGAACGAACAGCTCGGCGGAAGGCGTGAAGTTCAGCTCAGTGAGGGGCAACTGTTCACACTGTTCGGAGATTCGGACAAAGACGGCGACGTAAACGGCTGCCCGATTACTTTCAAGAACTTAGCGGGGGACGTGAGTGTAGGAACGCGAATACTCTTAGACGATGGGCTGATAGACATGGAGGTCGTCGAAATCAGCGGCGATGATGTCGTCTGCAAAATCAAGAATGCGGCAATAGCTAAGAGCAACAAAGGGGTAAATGTTCCCGGTGTTCGGCTGAGTATGCCTTACATGAGCAAGCGCGACCGCAAAGACATTGAGTTCGGAATAAAAACCGGCTTCGATTTCATAGCGGCGAGTTTCGTGAGCACAGCGCAGGATATTCTTGACATACGGCGCGTTCTTGATATTCACAAATGTACGCATATTCGCATAATCGCGAAAATCGAAAACGCCGAGGGTGTGGAAAACATTAAGGAAATTCTCGAAGTTTGCGACGGAATCATGATTGCACGCGGGGATATGGGAGTAGAAATTGATATGGCAAAGCTCCCTGCGATTCAGAAGCGGCTCATTCGTATGTGTTACAGCTCGGGGCGACCTGTTATTACCGCGACTCAAATGCTCGAAAGTATGATTAAAAATCCCCGCCCGACCCGTGCAGAAGTGTCTGACGTTGCAAACGCAGTCTATGACGGAACGTCGGCAGTTATGCTCTCCGGGGAAACAGCGGCGGGCGACCACCCTGTCGCCGCAGTGCAGACTATGGCGTCGATTATTGCAGATGCCGAAAAGAACACCAACAACCACTCGGGATTATCGCGAAGACGGGGCGAAAGTGCGTACCTCTCCGTGTCTGATGCAATCTGCCACGCCGCTTGTACTACTTGTGCGGAAATCGGTGCGAAAGCAATCCTCACTGTTTCGAAAACAGGTAAAACTGCGCGGCTTCTCAGTAAGTATCGCCCTATTCACCGAATTTGCGCTTGCGTTACAGATGAACACATAGCGCGGCATCTCTCGCTCTCGTGGGGAGTGTTCCCTGTGCTGATTGACCTTCTGCCGACGACAGAAGAACTCCTCGCGAAGAGTGAGGAACTCTGCCGCAAAGCGGGTTACATTAAAAGCGGCGATTTGATTATCTCTGTGGCGGGTCTGCCGATTAGCGGCCCTACGAACATGGTAACTGTGCATTTAGTCGGCGAATCTCTTGCACGCGGAATTGGAATCGGCGGCGGCAAAATCGAAGCAAAAGTCTGTGTTTGTGAATCAGAAGAAGACGTAATCGAGAAATTCCGCCCGGGACAAATACTTGTAATCCCCGCGACCTCTAACATGATACTGCCGCAACTGCGCGAAGCGGCGGCTGTCGTTACCGAAGAGGAGGGTTCAAGCTCTCACGCGGCGATTGTCGGGCTGACACTGAACAAACCTGTAGTAGTAGGGGCTGTCGGCGCGACGCGCAAACTCAAAGACGGAATGCGGGTTTCTGTAGACGCGACTCAAGGAGTCGTGCATTTGATTGAGAGTTGAGGAATCGCTTACCGACTAAGGAGCAAAACAAGAGCGATTCTCCCGCAGGGAACTAAGGAGCAATTATGGCTAAACCCAAAACAGTTTACGAATGTATCGAGTGCGGAAAAGTCCACCCCAAATGGAACGGGCAGTGCAGCGGTTGCGGCGCGTGGAATACACTCGAAGAGGCAATCGGCACTGTCGCTTCTGTGAAAGGGGGCGGCAGTTACAGCCCTGTACGCACACAGAATTTGGCGGACATAAGCTATGACGACGATGTTCGCATAAACACGGGAACGGGGGAGCTGAACCGCGTTCTCGGAGGCGGGCTTGTTGTCGGTTCTGTAGTGCTGCTGTCGGGAGAGCCGGGAATTGGCAAATCAACCTTATTGCTGCAGATTTGCCGCGATATAAGCGGAAGCGTCCTCTATGTGACCGGGGAGGAAAGCAGCCGACAAATCAAAATTCGCGCAGACCGCCTCGGAGTAGACGGCGAAAATCTGCAAATCGCGCAGAGTACTGATATGCTCGCGATAATCGCGGCGATTGAAAATCCGCAAAGCAAACCTGATGTTGTGATTATCGACTCAATCCAGACGATGCGCCTTGACACGATTAGTTCAACTCAGGGGAGCGTTACCCAAGTCCGCGAATGTACCAACGCGCTGATTGCCGTGGCGAAGTCGCTCGAAATCCCCATTATCCTTGTAGGACACGTGAACAAGGACGGCGGCATAGCAGGGCCGAAAGTCCTTGAGCATATCGTTGACACAGTGCTGTATTTTGAAGGGGACAGGCGGCTGTCTTATCGAATTTTACGCGCAGTCAAGAACCGTTTCGGCTCAACGAACGAAATCGGCGTGTTCGAAATGCGCGATAAGGGACTCCGCGAAGTGGAAAACCCGTCCGCTATGCTCCTTTCGGGGCGACCGACGGGGGTTTCGGGAATCAGCGTTCTTTGCACCATGGAAGGGACGCGCCCTATTCTCGCAGAGGTGCAAGCATTGGCGACTAAGAGCGGCTTCACGTCGCCGCGCCGTGTCGCCAACGGATTTGACTACAATCGGCTTTGCTTGATTTTAGCCGTTCTCGAAAAGCGAATGGGGCTGTTTTTCGGGGCTTGTGATGTTTATGTAAACATAGTCGGCGGGCTGACTATCAGCGAACCCGCCGCAGATTTGGCAATAGCACTCGCGCTGTACTCGGCACTGTGCGATATTACAATCCCCGAAAAGCTCGCGTGTTTTGGTGAAATCGGGCTCGGCGGGGAAATCCGCAATGTCGGTAACACGCAGGAGCGTGTCCGCGAATGTGAGAGAATGGGATTCACGCCATTGATTGGCTGTTCGAATTTAGCAGAAGTGTTCACGGCTGTGGGAAGTGCCGAAAATATTAAAAAGGAGTAATCACTATGAACTACTGGTATGACAACGCTGTAATCTATCAAATTTACCCAATCGGGTACTGCGGAGTTCCGCGCCGAAATCCTTTCGAACCCGCCCCCGAAGCCGGCAAAGGGGCGATTTTGCGCGTCCTTGAGCATATTCCCGAAATAAAGCGGCTCGGATTTAACGCCGTTATGTTCAACCCGCTGTTTGAATCAACCGCTCACGGATATGACACGGTTGACTACATCACTGTAGACTCGCGGCTCGGCACTAACGAAGACTTTGCACGAGTCTGCAAAGAGCTTCACGGCAACGGCATTCGCGTGATTTTGGACGCGGTGTTCAACCATGTCGGGCGGGATTTTCCGTACTTCACAGACGTTCGCAAAAACGGACGCGGCTCGAAATATGCCTCTTGGTTTCATATCCGTGAGGGGAATTCTCACTATGGCGACGGGTTCTACTATGAGGGTTGGGAGGGGCATTATGAACTTGTGAAGCTTAATCTTTATAATCCCGAAGTGAAAGACTTCCTCAAACAAGCTGTCAGTACTTGGGTGAAAGACTATGACATTGACGGGCTGCGATTAGACGTGGCGTACTCTCTCGAACATAACTTCCTCAAGGAACTGCGCGTACATTGCAAAGCCCTCAAGTCTGATTTCTGGCTGCTCGGGGAAACGCTTCACGGGGATTATAAACAATGGCTCAACCCGGAAATGTTAGACAGCACCACCAACTATGAGTGCTATAAAGGGCTTTTCTCAAGTTTCAACGACCTTAATATGTACGAGATTGCACACTCCCTCGGGCGGCAGTTCAACTCTGAGAGTTGGTGCTTGTATACGGGCAAAAAGCTCGCGTGTTTCGTGGACAATCACGATGTTTCCCGCATAGCGACTGCACTCAAAGACAAGAATCACATAGCACCTCTGTACGCATTAGTCTTCACCATGCCGGGAGTTCCGATTGTCTACTGCGGCAGTGAATACGGGCTTGAGGGTGATAAAAAAGCCGGCGACGACGGGCTTCGCCCCGAATTCAACCTCGCCGACCATGACACGACAGCGGCACTCCCTACACTGATTTCGCGGCTTACCCGTGCCCATGCGGACAATCCCGCGATTGCTTTAGGCGACTACAAACAACTCTTCCTTACTAATCGCCAGTTCGCCTTTGCACGAAGCCGTGAGGGCAAAGCTGCGATTACACTGCTCAACGCAGACTCCGCGCCTTTCACTTTCCACGACATTTCGATTAAGGGCGACTTTGTTGACGCAATCAGCGGCGGCGCAATCAGCACAAATGCCCCGATTACTCTGCCCGGTTATGGTGCGATGGTGTTGGTGTGACTTTAACTCTGTCGATTGGAGAATGAATCAGCTCAAAACGCAACAAACGCCGTCCTGAGGACGGCGTTTGTTGCGCAAACGACAAAACATTTTAAGGAGGTGATTAGCTTGTATAATGCGCATCAAGAGGGCTGTCAAGCCCGATTATATAGCGCAGGATAGCCAAGGCATCGTTGAGGGTCGGGTCGGGGCTTCCGCTGCCCGGTGATGTGATATTCGCTGCAGCGCGAGCGTCATTGTCAGTTTTGATGCCGCTTTCAAGCCCGATTATAAATCGCATGATTGAAAGCGCATCTGCCACCCCGGGAATCGCGGCGGTATTCGTAACACGCCCGAACCCGTATCTTCCGCCCAAGAAATCACAGTCAACACAGTTAAGACAATCACAGACAGGAACAGGGTTGCAGAGTTCACAGATAATGAGCCCGCAAGAGGTGTCGTCATCACAAACGACTACAGTCGCGATTGTGAAACAGGCTTCGCATTCAATCCGTCCGCAAACCGCATCTTCTTCACAGACGACTACCGCCGCTGCGAATGCCGCCGTGAAACAGCCCTCACAGTTGATTAAATCGCAGATTGTTCCGCAGTCTTCACAGCCGCAGACTCCGCAAACAACTTCGCAGACTTCGCATCCGCATTCTCCGCAACGACAGAGCAGGAAAGTGTCAACAACTTCTGTTTTGCCCGTCGCGTCGAATTGATGTGCGGTGATGAGCAATCCTGCTTGGCTTACTTTAACTTCCATAAACATAGGTTTGTTGTCTTGGTGGTAGCGATTGACGCTCCAAGGCTTGCGTGCGTCGATATTGTCAGGGCCGGGGGCTAAAACATAACCGTCAACATCACGCTCGGAATCCCCCGCCATATTCGCGACTCCGCGAGAGCCGTCATAGAGGTAAGGATACTCCTCGTTTTGCAGATTACTTGCAGGCCAGTAGGGCGGGTAGAATTTCTGCCCCGAACTCGAGTTAAGGGTGAAGAACACCGTTCCCGCACCTTGAGAGATTTCGTCTCCGTCGTTTTCGCGGTCATAGATTACGCCGTTACGCCCGAAAGTGCCGGCTCCGTTACCATCTTGTCGTGAGGTCAGCGAACGCCCGGTATGCTGTGCCACAGGGAAACTGCGGGTGTAGCTGTGGTCGTGTCCTGCGAAGACTAAGTCAACCTCGTGGTCGAGCATGAGCAGTTCAAAACCTGCCTCGGTATAGCGTTGAACATCGAAATCCGCCGCATGGTCAGACATTCCTGCCATGGGTTTGTGAGTTTGCACAATCAGCCAGTCATATTCGCCTTTGTGAGTGGCTTTCGCATTAGTCAGCACATCGTCGAAAATTTCAATCATACGCTCTGCTTCAAGAATGTTCCGCGTCCGTGCAGCCGTGTTCAGAACAACAAACAGCGTGTTATTGAACAGATAGAAGTAATGCGCGCTGTTTTCGTTTTCCCGCTGAGAAACGTGGCTCGAGAAAGCTTCACTGGTTACGAGCATATCGTCCCCTTTGAGAACAAGCTCATTCGGGAGGTTGTAGTGGTTACGGAAAGTAATGTTGCTCCGCGCTTCGTGGTTGCCCATAGTCGGCGCAAAAGGAATGCTGCGTAAAGCACTCGGCGCAAAGAAGTTCGCGTATTTGATTTGATGAAGCTCAAGAGTCGGCTCCGGTGTTCCGACATTAACATTGCGGTCAACAGAGTCGCCCATAGTCGCAAGGAAATTAAGATGGGGGACTGTTTTTGTAATCACGCCGAGGGTATCATTCCAACCTTGTTTGACTGTTACACCCTCACGATAGTTAGGGTCAAGCATACCGCCGTTGCCCGAACCGCTGTCTAAAGGCGAAACGCTCGGGTCGCCTAAGTGCAGGTCAGTAATGGCAACGAAAGTGAAATCACCTGCGGCGGCGGTGGTGTAGTAGTAAATCGCGCTGAAATTCTTTCCGTCGGTGGAAACGGCGTAGGCGTATTCGGTATTGGGTTTCAAACCGTCCACAGTCGCCATGAATGCAGTTCTGCCGTCATAAACTTCACTGCGTGAAGCCGTTACAGTCGTCGCGCTTTCAGGGAAAACTGTTCCCTCTTTCATCATGTTTATCCGCGGCGATATGATTACGCGGCTGTCTTGGAGGCGAATAATCGCTGTCCAGTCATGCCATGTGATTCCGACAGAGGCAGTTGTCGCCCCGACTACCAAGCCGAGCATTTCTGCCGCAAATCCGGGAACTGCGCTGAGGGGGCTTCCCCAAAGCTCAATATTGTTGATTGAAGTGTTGCCTTTTCCTTCACCCCCTGCGACGACAAAGACGCGCAGGAAGATTTCCGGGTGGTTCGCCGTTTCGGCGGGAAGTTCAAAGCGGTCATAGGTTTTGACTAAGTCGCCGCGTTCGATGCCGTCGTTGAGTTCGACAGTTCTTTCGGAACCCGGGATTACAGTCCATGAACTGCTTGTAGCCGGGCGATAAGCGAGTGCGTATGTCGTCGCTGCGTCTGCTGTGGCTTTTTGGCTCGCCGAGAAAGTCAAGCCTTCATGTGCGGAAGTCCGCAGGCGCAGTTCGAATGCCGAAGCATTGGCAAGCCGCGATTGATTCGCGTCTAAAGCCGCTTCAGTCCAGCTCCCGCGTCCCGTTGACGACGATTCAAACACTACGGGTGCGGCAGGTGTTCCTGTATACCCGATTAAGCGGCGTTCCCCTCTGTCCCAAGCAGTGAGCCGTGCAAAAGAGTCAAACATTCCCGCAGTTGCACGGAAGAACGAGTATTCGACAAGCTCTTCGGGAACAGAAACGATTACATCATCTGCTACAGCAGGGTCTTCAAAGTTTTGACGGCGCAGTGCCGCAAGTGAAACATCAGCCCCACCGCCCGCCGCGATTGCGTCGCCCAGAATGCTGATTGTGTTAATGGACATATTGCCATTACGGTTGAGGTTTTCCTCCCCGTCAAAGAACACCCG
The DNA here is from genome assembly GCA_009784765.1 of Oscillospiraceae bacterium. Taxonomy (GTDB): domain Bacteria; phylum Bacillota; class Clostridia; order Oscillospirales; family Ruminococcaceae; genus Ruminiclostridium_E. The sequence continues at coordinate 7,565 of WQXP01000030.1, forward strand.
CAGATACACCATGCTTTGATTGTTCAGCTCAGCGGGAAGAACAAAGCCGTCGAAAGTCTGTGCGAGGGCGTCATAGAAGTTAAGGTCGCGCTTGAGAACTTTAACACTTCCGCCCTCTGCGCGAACCCATGAGTCCGCTGCGCCTGTAAGGCTGTAGGCGAGTGCAAAGTCAACATAATCGCCCTCAGGCTGAGGCCCGAAAGAAGCAGAAGTCTTTTGCCTTGCAGAAAGGCGAATGTTTTGGAAGCCTGTCGTCGGTAAGGCTAACTGGAAGCCCGTCGCGTAGGCTATTCCGTCGATTTGCGCGGATTTATAGCCACCGTGTCCGCCTTCGTAATAGTCGGGATTTTTGATGCGTTCGCCCTCATTTTCAGGGCAGTCGATGAACTCTTCGCCGCGAGGCAAAGAAGTGTTCAACGCCGCATTGTTAATTACAATGGGGGCACGCCCTGCTCCGCCGATTTGAACTCGTCTGTTATCGTCCCAGGCAGTCAGGGTGAAACTGTCAGCGAAATGCCCCGAATCCGCGAGGAAGCGGGAGGTGAATGCGTGTTCCTCATAACGGGCGGCGGCAGTCGAGCCGTTGTAGGTGAATCCTGCAAGCAATCTCGGTGAATCGTCGAAAACTTCAGGGATTTCCCCCGATGTTATCATAATATCGTTAATCGAAATGTTGCCGTCGCGCCCTAAGTTTCCTGCCCCGTTATAAAAAACGCGCAAGAACACCGTTTCGCGGTCGAACAGCTCCTCAGGGAGAGCAAAGTTGCGGTAAGAAGTTCTCAGAACTTCATAGGTATTGTCAGCATCGCGATGAACATTACGCGCAGAGTCGTCGATGACTTTCCAAGAACCTTCTGCCCCTGTTAAGCTGTAGGCGAGGGCGAACTCTTCGTTGTCGCCGCCGAATGACCCGGAACGCTTCTGGGTCGCCGAGAACCGCACGTCATCGAATCCGACAGTGCTGAACTCAAGCTGAAAAGCAGAGGCTTTTTCAACCCCTTCAACTTTGGCAGACTTCCAGCCCAAAGGCGGGTCTGCGTCTTCAGGGGAGGGAACCAACGCGCCGTTGTTAATGACAATCGGCGTTCTGTTAGCCGCACCGCCAATGACGATTTGCTGACCGCCGTCCCACGCGGTAAGGGCGAAAGAATCGCTGAGGACACCGTCGTCGGCCTTGAACTCGTTGTCATCGTCCGCAAGTGCATTCTCAAGGTCGTCGCGGACAAGAGATGCAAGCAGAACATATGCGTCAGAGTCATCAGCAATCGCAACAAACGCTTGCGACACAAGGGAAAGAGCCATCACCGCGCAAAGAAGCAGTGAAAGCAGCCTTTTGAAATAAGTATGGCTTTTCATGAAAAATCTCCGTTTCTTTATATTATACTTTAACAAGTATAACCCGAAACGGAGATTAGTTCTATCACTTTTTTGTAAAGTTTATTTTAAGTTTGCGTAAAGGAAAGTAAAATCAAAGTAAAAAATCCCGCACAAGAGCGACTGCCAACGGAATCGCGTACACAGCGGCGACAATCGCGAGCCACAGCACGATATAAATTCCGCGAACCGTGGCGCAAATCGTGGTATACAGCGCGTTACCGTGTGAGGAAATCGCAATCCCTGAGTTTTTCCCTCTGCGAGCGAGCCACAGCACAATCGCGAAAAAACCGGTGCCGAGGAAGCCAATCATCGCGGCTTCGCGCATCCCGCGCGGCGTGAATGTCAGAACAACGCGATTATCTCCCTCAACGAGGGGTACTGCTACGAACGCGCCGAGGACTTCCCGGGTTTCGACAGGCTTTCCGTTTACCCGCGCAGCCCAGCCACTGTCATAAGCGACAGGCAGAAAGAGAAGATTATCACTCTCATCAATAACACCGCTAACAGACATCTCAAGAAAATCTTTGCCTATTGTCGGCGGCGAAATCTGAGAAACCCGCCCCATAAGCGCGTCCATGAC
>WQXP01000031.1 GCA_009784765.1 Oscillospiraceae bacterium
GAGGAGATGGCGAATAGATACGAAATAAAACAAACAAATCGAAACAGTTTAACAATCATGAGACAGACGCAGAAGCTTGGCGGAACTCTGGAGGACGCTATTCTGGCGCAAGAGGCTTCAATGGAACCCGAAGACGTGGAGATGGTGATGAGAAAGTTCAAAGACGAAAATCAACGTAGTTGATTTAACCCGCACGAAAGCCCCCTTCATGGGGGGCGTTTTCTGCAGTCTGGGGGTTGACACGGGGGCGCAGATGTGGTATAATGGAGTAGAGGGGAGGTGAGGGGAGATGGCATTGGAGACTAAAGTGATATTGAACGCGGCTGTGCAAACCGTGAAGAAAGCGAAATCTCTGAAGGAAGCCTACGTGGGTTTGGTTGAAATAGCAAGTGTTGAAGGGTTACAATATCCGAGTTACGAAGAAGCAATCGCGGAGTTGAAATTACTCCGTGGCGAGGATTGAAGACGCAAAGCCCCCTTCATGGGGGGCTTTTTTCGCGACATGGGGGGTTGACACGGGGGAGCAGATGTGGTATAATGGAATAGAGGGGAGGTGAGAGGAGATGGCATTGGAAACTAAAGTGGTTTTAGCGGCGGCGGCTGACGTGGTTTTGACATCGACATCAAGGAAACAAGCGTATATCCGCTTGCAGAAGATGGCGAATGTGGAGGGAGTAACAGTCAAAGGATGGGACGACGCTCAGGCGGAACTGGATGGAATAGAAGCTGACGAAGATTGAAGACAAAAGCCCCCTCATGGGGGCTTTTTGCAGTAGTGGGGTTGACAGAGGGGGGCCTTCTTGCTGTGGCTTTTCCGTGAGGGTGTATACCGGTGGTGGGGGTCGAACCCACACCCCATCGCTGGGACCGGATTTTGAATCCGGCACGTCTGCCAGTTCCATCACACCGGCGCAAGCCCTTCCTTTGAGCGTGCAATCGGCTCAAAGGGGGCTTATTTGAGTTGCGGAGATATTTACTGTACAGCTTCTTTGAGGGCTCTGCCCGGTTTGAAGCGTGCCACGTTAGCGGCAGCGATTTTGATTTTCTCTTTGGTGCGAGGGTTTACGCCGTCGCGTTCAGCACGTTCGTGAACTTCGAAAGTTCCGAAGCCAACGAGTTGAACTTTTTTGCCATCGGCAAGTGCATCGGTGATACTGTCGAGAACCGCTTTAAGAGCAGTTTCGGCGTCCTTTTTGGTTGTACCCGCTTTTTCCGCGATTACGCTAACCAGTTCTGTTTTAGTCATTATAGACCTCCATAAGAAATAAAAATTTATTTATTGAGCGTGATGAGCAACCTTCTTTTTTGCGGACTGCCACAGCTCGTCCAACTCCGAAGCGCTGAACTCGCCGAAAGACTTTCCCGAAAGAATGAGGTTGTCTTCAAGCTCCCTAAATCGTATTATAAACCTATTTATTGATTGTGTCAAGGCTTTTTCGCAATTTTTTCGTAAAAATCTGCCTAAATTACAGCACGAAAACAAAACATCACCAAATTCCGCTTCGATTTCGCCCTCGTTTTTGTGCAATATAGCCAATTTTAGCTCGTTTAGCTCACTTTCTGCGCAGCCGATGATTTGCTCGACGTTTTCGAAATCGAATCCTGCGCTTGCCGCCCGCTTCCCGACCTTTTCCCCCCGCATGAGTGCGGGCAGTGCTTTCGGTACGCTTTCAAGTCTGTCGGCGGCTGTTACGTCGCCTTTAGACTGTGCCTTGAGTGCTTCCCATGTTTGCAGCACTTTGTCGGTAGTAGTCGCGCCGCCCGCTGCGTATATATGTGGGTGGCGATATATGAGCTTGTCGCAGATTCCGCGGCAAACGGCCGTAAAATCGAAATGCCCTTGTTCCCGCGCCATTTCGGCGTGGAAGACAACTTGTAAGAGCAAATCACCGAGTTCCTCACACAGCTCCACGGGATTAGCGTTGTCGATTGCATCGGCGACTTCGTATGCCTCCTCAATGACATTAACTCGTATAGACTCGTGGGTTTGCTCTTTGTCCCACGGACACTCCCGACGCAGACGGGTCATAATCGTGAGCAGGTCAGCTATCCCTCCCTTGCACCTCGCGGCATTTCCCTCTGAGAGAGGGGCATTTTGCAGCACCTGAGCGACTCTGCTAATCGGCAGCCCCATGACATTGTAAAAATCACCCTCTATTCGACGCACAAGGAGCATTCCGCGCCCTTGTATGCCATAAGCCCCTGCTTTGTCGGAAGGCTCTCCTGTGGCAATGTAGGCGTGTATTTGAGCGTCTGTGAGTTCATGGAACACTACTTCGGTGCTTTCACAGAAACTGCAGTCATCAATCGCGACTCCGGTGTAGACCGTATGCCTCCTTCCGGAGAGCCGCCTGAGCATATCGAAGGCTTCTTGTTCATCGGCGGGTTTACCGAGCATAAGCCCGTCAATCGCAACGATTGTATCGGCGGCGACTATTGTAACGGCGCAATCACCTTGTTTTGCGGCAATTGCGCGCGCTTTCAGCTCCGCTAAGAAGACTGCCGCCTCTGCGGGTTTATCCGCTAACTCCTGCGGGATTGTTTCATCAACGTTGGCGGGAACGACCTTAAAGTCAAACCCGGCTTCCCTCATGAGTTCGCAGCGTCGCGGCGACGCGCTTGCAAGAATAATCTGCTTTGCCATGACACACACTCCCTCCCGCCAAAATAACTGTCAATTGTCAACCGGCAACTGCAGTCAGTCAACCATCATGAGTATAGGCAAAATCATAGGATTTCGCTTTGTGCGGGAGTAAATCAAATCAGAGAGTTTGTCGCGCATAGTTGTCTTGACTAATCCCCACTCACGAGTGTTACGCGCCGCACAAGAGTCAAGGACTTTGCGCATGAGGTCGCGGGATTCGCTTAAAAGCTCTTCCGACTCACGGACGTAAACAAATCCGCGTGAAACAATATCGGGGCCAGAAAGAACTTGTCCCGATTCCCGTTCGATAACGGCGACTATGGTAATCAGCCCGTCCTCCGCGAGTTTCTTACGGTCGCGCAGAACCACTGCACCAACATCGCCGACACCGGAGCCGTCTACAAGAACTGCCCCCGCAGTCGCTTTCCCCGTGATTTTCATATCAACGCTGTCTGTTTCGAGAATGTCGCCTAACTCCAAGATAAAAATGTTCTCGTCGGCGATTCCCATTGCGCGGGCAAGCCCCGCGTGTTTCTTGAGGTGTTTATATTCTCCGTGAACAGGAACAAAAAATCGCGGCTTAGTCAAAGACAGCATCATCTTGAGTTCGTCTTGGCAAGCGTGCCCCGAAACATGAACATCGTACATTTTCTCGTATACTACTTCCGCCCCCGAACGCATAAGCTCGTTGACTACACGCCCGACTAACTTCTCGTTACCCGGAATAGGCGTAGCAGAAATGATAATCAAGTCATGAGGGTTGATTTTGACTTGTCTGTGGTCGTTAGTAGCCATCCGTGAAAGGGCACTCAGCGGCTCTCCTTGGCTTCCTGTCGTAACAATCACGACTTTGCCCGGAGGATAGTCGTTGACTTCCTCTATATCAATCACCATCTTAGGCGAAATCTTGATGTAGCCGAGTTCGATTGCTTTGTTCATGACATTAAGCATACTCCGCCCCGAAACAGCAATATATCTGCCGGTAGCGGCGGCGTTATCGACAATCTGCTGGACGCGATGAATATTGCTCGAAAAAGTCGCGACTATAATACGCCTGTCTTCAGCAGTCGCGAAAATGCTGCGGAAACTCTCACCGACTATTCGTTCGCTTGTGGCATATCCGGGACGCTCCGCATTAGTGCTTTCAGAAAGCAGTGCTAATACGCCCTTGTTCCCGAGTTCGCCGAATCGCGCAAGGTCAATAACCCCTTCATTGCCGATTGGAGTATAGTCAACCTTGAAGTCCCCCGTATGCACAATCACCCCTGCAGGGGTGTGAATCGCAAGTGCGCAAGCGTCGGGTATAGAATGGTTGACGCGAATGAACTCCACTGCCATACAGCCCATACTGACTGTCTGGCGCGGCGCGACTACACTAAGCGAGCATTGCTGCAAAATTCCGTGTTCCTTGAGTTTGCCTTCTATAAGCCCGATTGTAAGCCGCGTCCCGAATACGGGGACATTGATATTCTTGAGCAGATAGGGTAAAGCACCTACGTGGTCTTCATGACCGTGAGTAAGTATTATTCCGCGAAATCGCTCTTTATTCTTCTCGAGATAGCTGAAATCCGGGATAACTATATCAACCCCGAGCATATCCGCGTCAGGGAACGCCAAGCCGCAGTCAACAATGAACATATCGTTCGAGCATTCGAACACATAGAGGTTCTTTCCTATTTCATTAAGCCCGCCGAGTGGGATTATACGCACGGGAGCAGTCCGCTTCTGTGGCGGGCGTTTTTTGACGGGTTTCTTAACTGTCGGCGCGTGAGTGTCTGCGGCGGGATTAGCGGCAGCACGCGGACGCGAAGAAGCCTGTCTGCTGTTATTGGTATTGTTAGCTGTCATTACATCTCCTGTTCATGTTTATTATTTTTTTGATATGTATGTAAGGTACAATTTTACTGTACCTATACATTATACACGAAAGTTTTGAGCTTGTCAAGTCAAATATTGTCTTTTATAATATTTTTTACTAATTCTTCCGCTTTTGCGCATAATTCCCCCGCTGTTTCCGCCGAAAGGCTCTGTGCATACAGATACAACGAGTTCCCGCGTTTAGACGAGCGAACAAACACATTCTCGCGCCGATTGCCGAGAATTACCCCTTCACCTCTGCCGCTTCCGAGACCGCATAAACGCGAAATCACACGCTGAGGTGGGCAGTTGATTTCTATTTCGCGGCGAACACTCGCGAAATTCGGGAGGGCGGCTAATGCCTCTTCAATCCTCTGCGACGTTCGTGACAGATACTCAAGAACCGTCAGCGCAAGAACTGCACCGTCCCGCAGGAAGACCTGCTTCTCCGCCAACTCCCTCGCGTGTTTGTCGGAATTGTCATTCGGGCAGAGGAAATAGCGGTGAACGCTTCGCCCTGATTTTCCCGCAAGGTAATCTGCGCACGCCGCAAAGTCATTCGGAAGTGCAACATCATTGCCCTTAGCCATATGCGCCGCCGCTCCGAGAAGAAGCAACTGCTCATAGGAAACTTTCACATCTTTTTCCGTGTACAGCTCCGCTCCGCTGCCTCCGTCGGTGAGTGTTACAATCAACAGTTCGCTGCTTTCGTCAGGATTGCTTACTCGCCCGAACACCGGCGTGAGCAGTTTCGACAGAGCCTCCGCATTACTGCTGTTGCAGTTGACTTTCAGGCGATACGCACTCCGAAAAGCCGCGTGAGAGCGAAGCATAGCGGTGTACATATCATCGAGCCCGGCAACTTCGTGGACTGCTCCGAAGTCGTTGTGTGCCGCGCTTTTGAACTCCGAGCGGGAAAGCCCCGCCTCGAGCTTGCGTTCGTCTGTTCGCGAAAGCCCCAATCCGCCGACTGTCATAACCTCGATGAGCGATGACGCGCCGCTCTTGACACGCGCGACAATGCCGCAGTCAAGCAGATTCGCTGCATATAAAAGCTGAGGGCGAGTCGCCGCACCTATATCGAATACTTCTGCTCCGGCTCCTGATGCTCCTGCTATAATCGCGTATTTCATGGCTTTTGATGCGTTGTTGGCTTCGCAAGAAATCGCAAGAGTCGCCGCGCTTGTTGAAGCGTAACCTGCGGCTACCGTGGCAAGAGCCGCCCCGAGCCTTGCGGCGAACTCCGGCGTAATGTCGATGTTGGTCTGTCCGCTGATTCCGCTGTCGGCTAACTGCGCCGCCTCTTCTTGATTTGCGGAGGCAGGTGTCGCGCTGAGGGGGGCGTATTTAACGTCCCGAGTGATATTCGCGCCGGGTTTGACTTGCCGCTCATTCCAGACTCTTGCGCCGTTCGCGACAATTGCTTCACGCCCGATAACTGCGCCGTCGCCGATTACGCTGCCTTCATACACACTCGCCGAGTGTTGCAATTTCGCCCCGGGGCATATAATGGCGTTGTTGACTGTCGCGCCGTCGGAAATAAACGCCGACTCTAACACCACTGCTCCGCGAAGCTTAACATTACTCCCGATATTGACGTTGTCTCCGATTATGCAAGCATTCAGCGAACTTCCCGCACCGATTGACACGTTCTTACCCACATAATTAGTACCGACTTTGCGGCTCTCGTCGATATAACAGCGGACTTTTCCGCGCAGAATATCGTGCTGGCTTCGGATATAAGTCGTAAAATCGCCGATGTCGCACCAATACCCCTGCTCGTCATGAGCCAAAATTGGCTCAGCCTCTGCGAGCATTTGCGGAAAAACATCACGTGCAAAGTCGCACTGGGTATTGTCGGGAATGCGCGGCAAAATTCGCGGCGAAATCACATATACCCCTGTATTGGCGCGGTCGCTGATACAACCGAGGAAAGAAGGCTTTTCGGAGAATCCCGTAACAAAGCCCCCGCTGTCCGAAATCACAAGCCCATACTCACGAGGGTCGTCAACGGCTTTAGTGATAATCGTCGCGCCTGCCCGCGCCTTCTTGTGCGACGCGAGTGCCGCCGACAAATCAAAATCGCACAGTGCATCTCCGCTGATTACAACAAAGTCGCTGTCGCGGTCGAAGTTTTTCGCGGCTTTTCGGACACAGCCCGCAGTTCCGAGAGGTGTGTCCTCATAGGAAAACGCCAAATTGATGTTTTTGTAACGCCCTGTCTCGAACAGCTCTTCGATTTGCCCGCCTTTATACCCGAGGGTGAAAACCGCATCTGTGCAACCGTGTTCGTTAAGCAAGTCTAAGATATAATGAACCACGGGGCGTCCGCAGAGTTTCGCTAAGGGCTTGGGTACAGAGCAAGTAAGGGGACGCAATCGCGTTCCGTAGCCCCCTGCCATGATGATTGCTTTCATAGTAATAGTCCTTTCTGAGGTAAAATTAACTAATACTATTATTGAATAACACTCACGCTTTTATACTGTGGCGCATAATATAAATATAAGAACTTCAGAACATACGGAAAGGACGTGGTTTAGTTATGAATTACGGAACTCCCGGGAACGGTACGCTTATAATCCTCAAGTCTATTACCGAGGCGAACAAAGCAAGGCAACAGCTCGCAAACTATCGAATCAAGAGCGTGGTAGAAAAAGTACAGGCACAGCGAAGCGGCTGTGTCTACGGAATCCGTGTGTTCGGCAATACCGACAAAATCTGCCGACTACTCAAAACGGTGAACATTGATTGTATGGAGGTAACATAATCATGATTTATTTCGACAACGCCGCTACGACCTACCCGAAACCGCCCGCAGTCCGCGCCGCCGTTAAGGCGGCTCTGCACGAATATGGCGGGAATCCGGGGCGTTCGGGACACAAAACTGCGATGAAATCCGCTGAGGCGGTTTTCAACGCTCGCGCAAAAATCGCCGACTTTTTCAGCGCACAAGTAGAAAACGTGATTTTCACACTGAACTGCACTCACGCACTAAATATGGCGATTAAGGGAATCGCCGCGGTCTCTCCGAGTACGCACACCCACTACATAATCTCAGATTTAGAGCATAACGCAGTGGCGCGCCCTGTTCATGCAATGTCGCAACTCACGAATATCAGCAACTCAATCGCTAAAACTTATGACGACGACGCGAAAACACTCGCAGCGTTTGAGGCGGCGATTACCCCCAAAACGAGAGCAATCATCTGCACAGCGGCGAGCAATGTTACAGGAGCAATTCTGCCCTTCCGCGAAATCGCCGCACTGTGCAAAGCCCGCGGAATTTGCTTTATTCTCGACGCCTCTCAAGGCGCAGGGCTGCTCTCCATGAAAATCGGCGACGGGGTGAACTTCATCTGCTGCTCAGGGCACAAAGGGCTGTACGGACCCATGGGAACAGGTCTGCTAATCAGCGACGGAACTTACGCGCTTTCCACAATCATCGAGGGCGGAACAGGCGGGAATTCACTCGGGTTAGAACAACCCGCAGAACTCCCCGACCGCTTCGAGAGCGGCACAGGCAACACCCCCGGAATAATCGCACTCGGAGCAGGGGTTGACTTTGTGTGCAAAACAGGAGCAGAGCGTATATTAGCCCATGAACTGAAACTGTGCGAATATTTCCGCGCAGGGCTTGCGAAAATCCCACAAGTTAAGGTTTATTCAGCGAATATGCAGGGGCGGTTGCCTTTAGTTCCCTTCAATGCAGAGTTAGCAGAACTTGAAGGCGGCATGGACTCGACAATGGTGTCATCAAAGCTTTCGGAGGCAGGGTTCGCCCTTCGCGGAGGGCTTCACTGCGCGTATTTGGCTCACAAGAAGCTCAAAACCCTTGAGAGCGGCGTGGTGCGGTTTGCGCCGTCGGCGTTTAACTCACAGAAAGAGGTTGAGCAGCTACTGCGAGCCATTCGCAGAATCGTGAGTTAATGGGCGGTGGGGATTTATCGCCCATATGCGCTAATCAGCGATTTTCGACACCCAAAAAACCGCTGTGAGCGGTTTTTTGCGGAATCTTGCACAACCCCCCCCCCGCGAGGCTATTCTTTGTGCAAATTGCTGAATTTCAAAAAGTTTCCGAAAAACCCTTGACAGGGGGTAAATAGTGTGGTATGCTATATACACTGCAGTGGAAATCCTCGGGGAAAATAAAACGAAAAGAGGTAACAATCTATGAAACAACGACGTTTCAAAAGACTAATGTCAATGGTATTGACATTCGCGCTGTTTTGTGCTATGGACAATTACAATCACATTCGTGTGTGGCAAGCTTGGAACATTGTGCAACCAAATAACACCACCAGTGAGAAAGAGGTACAACCATGAAAAAAGCAATAGCCTTACTAACAGCAGTAATCCTGCTTGCAACCGCTTGCACCGAGCAAGAACCCACACAGCAACAAAGCGAAGCAATCATCGACGAAACAGTAGCAACGAGAGGCACAAGACCAATTGAGCTGCCATTCACAGACGTTGATGAACCGACACCCACCACAGAAGAAAGCCACATACTGCGTCCTTTTCAAAGAATGCGTTCGTTAAGCGGTGAAAGCAATGTTTTCGTTGGCGAGTTGGCTTCCAACGAAACGGAAAGGTGGAACGGCTTTAGCGATTATATGAACACATACGTAGCTCAATTTCGTTGGCTTTCTACTACACTTTATGCCGAGGGAATAATGCACGAACGTGCATGGAACGAGCAATACAAAAATGTGTTTGATATGACTTATGAAGAGGCAATACAGGCATATAATACAAAATTTGACAGTTTTGAGTATGTTACTACGGAAGTGTGGAACTCTATAGACTGCGAGATTTTCCATGCTTATGCAGAAATAACTCATGGACAGCCAGTGTGGGGGTGGAGGCTCAATAGCTCAAATGAACCCAACCGCCCGGAATTTCTTGAGGTGCTTCGTCACTTCAATGTAACTCAAGATGAATTTCAACGCGAACACGAGCGGC
>WQXP01000032.1 GCA_009784765.1 Oscillospiraceae bacterium
AAAGCCGAGAATATCCTGATTGCTGTCACGGAAGCCCATGCCGCGCCCTATGCCCGATTCAAAGTAAGACGCGGAGCGGCTCATATTAAACGTAACCATACACTGATACTGGTTCCAGATATTAACCATGCGGTTGAGCTTCTCGTCAGGGGTGTCTACGCTGTACTTGCCTAAAAGCTTCTCCCAGTGTGCGTTCATTTCCGCGAAAAGCTTGTCGGCTTTTTCGCTTGTGTTGCACAGTTCAATCATCTCATAAGCCTTCTCCTTGTTGATGATGTTCGTCTGCGAATAAGCCGAACCTTTCTTTCCCGACGTGAAGACTTTGCTGTCTGCGGTTAAATCAGTTGCGAATTTGCGGTCTTGCTCATTTTCAACATAGCCGAGGACAAAGACGTAATCCTTGCTTTCCCCCGGTTCGAGGTCTACTTCGATGAAATGCGACGCTACAGGCGACCATCCGTCTGCTACGGAGTTGTTCGACACGCCCTTAAAAGGAACCTGCGCCTTGTCATACCCGTTGTACAACCCCGTGAAGCTCTCTCTGTCGGTATCAAACCCCGAAAGTTTCGCGTTCACCGAATAAAACGCGAAGTGATTACGGCGTTCTTTGTACTCTGTCTTGTGATAAATCGTTGAGTCTTCTATTTCTACTTCCCCGGTGTTGAAGTTACGCTGGAAGTTAGTTGTGTCGTCCTGTGCGTCCCACAAGCACCATTCAACGAAGCTGAACAGCTTGATTTTGCGGAACTCTTTACCGTTATTGGTGAGTGTAACTTTTTGAATTTCCCCGTTAAAGTCTTGCGGAACAAAGAACAGCACCTGCGCCTCTATGCCTTTGAGGGAACTTTTCATCTTGGTATATCCGAGCCCGTGGCGGCATTCATACGAGTCAAGCTCAGTTTTAACCGGCGACCACCCGGGATTCCAGACTGTGCCGCCGTCGTTGATATAAAAATACCTTCCCCCCATATCCACAGGAACATTGTTGTAACGATAGCGGGTAATCCTCCTGAGACGTGCATCTTTGTAGAAGCTGTAGCCCCCTGCTGTGTTAGAAATCAGCGAAAAGAACCCTTGTGTCCCGAGATAGTTAATCCACGGGTAGGGCGTTTGCGGTGCGGTAATCACATATTCCTTGTTTGAGTCATCGAAAAAACCGTATTTCATGTTTTTAACCTCCTGCAATTTTGATTAAATGATAATTAAAGTTATTATACAATATTTTTTCGCAAATTTCAATAGAAAATGCAAAAATATTGTAAAGATTTTGAAAACCCTTGACAAATCGCCGTATTAGTGATATACTTTTTAGTATTATTTGAAACGAGGTGTTTAACACTGTGAAATCCGAAAAACTTAAAGTAGCACTTGCCTATTCGGGCGGGCTTGACACGACTGTCATAGTCCCGTGGCTGCGCGAGCAATATAAAGACTGCGAAATCGTCGCGGTCTGTGCCGACGTGGGGCAAATCAAAAAAGCTGACTACAGCAAGCATGAGCGCAATGCACTCAGTGCAGGGGCTGACAAACTCGTGATTATCGACGCCCAAGAAGAGTTCGCCCGGGACTATGCTTTCGAAATGCTCAAGGCGCGTGCTGTGTATGAGGGCAAATACCTCTTAGGAACGGCAATCGCTCGCCCGCTGATTGCGCAGAAAGTCGCACAAGTGGCTTTATCCGAAAATGCCAACGCAATCTGTCACGGCGCGACAGGCAAGGGCAACGACCAAGTCCGCTTTGAACTGACTTTTAAGGCTTTTGCACCTCATCTGCAAATAATTGCACCCTGGAGGATTTGGGACATTCAGTCACGGGAGGACGCATTCGAGTTCCTCAAACAGCGCGGAATCGCCGTACCGATGACTCCCGAACAAAGCTACAGCCGCGACGAAAATCTGTGGCATTTGAGCCATGAGGGGCTTGAACTCGAAGACCCTGCCATTGAACCTGATTATAAGCGAATTTTACAGCTCTCCCAAAGCCCCGAAAATGCGCCGGACACTCCCGAATATGTCGAGCTTGAGTTCCTGTGCGGAGTTCCCGTTAAATTGAACGGCGAGGCTTTATCGCCTGCTGAGCTTCTGAAACGCCTGAACAAAATCGGCGGGCGGCACGGGGTAGGGATTGTTGACACAGTCGAGAACCGCGTAGTCGGAATAAAATCTCGCGGCGTTTACGAAACGCCCGGAGGGGCTGTACTCTACGCCGCACACAGCAAACTCGAAGAGCTTTGCCTTGACCGCAAAACACTCGATTTTAAGCAGAGTGTTTCTGCGAAAATGGCAGAGCTGATTTACACAGGGGAATGGTTCACGCCGCTCAGACGTGCTTTGGCGGCTTTTGTTGACGTTACTCAAGAAACGGTATCGGGCAGTGTGAAGCTTAAACTCTACAAAGGGAACATAATCGCGGCAGGTGCGACGTCGCCCCATTCGCTGTACAGTGAAAGCCTTGCAAGTTTCACCACAGGGAATCTGTTTGACCATAAAGACGCGGAGGGTTTTATTAACCTTTTCGGGCTGCCGATTTTAACTCGCGCTTTAGCTGCTTCATCGGGAGGGCTGTCATGAATATGTGGGGCGGCATATTCACAGAGCCGCCAAGCGCGCTTGCTCACGCTTTCAATTCCTCGATTGCTTTCGATAAGCGGCTGTACAAGCATGACATTCGCGGGAGTATCGCTCACGCCGAAATGCTCGGGAAATGCGGAATTATCAGCCAAAGCGATTCAGGTGCGATTGTCGCGGAATTAGAGCAAATTCTTGCGGATATAAGCGGCGGCACGCTCAAGATTGACGAGTCTTGCGAAGATATACACACTTTCATCGAAAATGAGCTTGTTGCGCGAATCGGCGAAGTCGGGAAACGCTTGCACACCGCAAGAAGCCGCAACGACCAAGTCGCCCTTAGTCTGCGAATGTATTGCAGAGAGCAAAATCGCGAAATTTGGAAGCTTTTGAACGCCTTGCTTGATATTCTTGATGAGTTGGCAGTCGTTCACGCTGATACGATTATGCCGGGGTACACCCACCTCCAAAAAGCGCAGCCTGTTACCCTCGGATTGTATATCGGCGCCTATCGTGAGATGTTTTTGCGCGATTGTGTCAGCCTCGACAATGCTTGCGCTGATAACAATTCGATGCCCCTTGGCAGCGGCGCGTTGGCGGGAACTGCTTTCCCGATTGACCGCGAATATGTCCGCAAAAAACTCGAGTTCAGATGTGTTACACGCAATTCTTTAGACGCAGTCAGCGACCGTGATTTTGTCTTGGAACTGCTGTTCGTGATTAGCACGATTATGCTGCACCTGTCGCGCTTCTGCGAAGAGCTGATTCTGTGGGCGACTCAGGAATTCGGATACGTAACAATCGCGGAGGCTTACTCTACCGGTTCGAGCATTATGCCCCAGAAGAAAAACCCCGACACCTTGGAGCTGATTCGCGGCAAATCCGGGCGTGTTTTCGGTAATTTGAGCGGGTTTTTCGCGACTGTGAAATCCCTTCCTCTCACATATAACAAAGATATGCAGGAATGCCACGAAGCCCTCTACGACTCTGTCGATACTGTGAAGCCCTGCTTGTACCTGTTCGCGGAAGTTCTCAAGACGGCTTCCTTTCACACAGAGCGAATGCACGAGTCTGCCACTGCTGTCGGCGGCTACATGAATGCGACCTACGCGGCGGATTATTTAGCCCGCAAAGGAATACCATTCAGAGATGCCCATGAGATTGTCGGTAAGCTCGTCAATTACTCGATTACGCATAACAAGCGGCTTGAAGACATGACACTCGGTGAGTTTCAACGCTTTTCGGATAAGTTCGAAGCCGACGTGTTCGACGCAATCAGCATAACAAGGAGCAATATATGTTCATAAACGGAGAAAAGTTTGAGTTCACGGGTGAAATCACCATTAGCGACTTGCTCAAAACTCATGGCTTTGACTGCACTCGAGTAGCGGTTGAGCGCGGCGGTGTGATTGTCCGAAAGGGCGAATTTGACAGCACGAAAGTTGTGGATGGCGATAAACTTGAAATAGTAACTTTCGTAGGGGGCGGCTGATTATGCTTGAACAAGATTTATATGCGCGAAACCTGCCCGACATTCAAAGCAAACTGAAATGTGGCAAAGCCGCCATTGCAGGGCTCGGCGGCCTCGGCTCGAACATCGCCGTCATGCTCGCGCGAATCGGCGTAGGCTCGCTGTTCTTAGTCGATTTCGACCGCGTCGAACCAAGCAACCTCAATCGCCAGCATTACAATCACTCTCATCTCGGGCAGTTCAAGACAGACGCTTTAGCAAGCCAGCTTGAACTAATCAACCCTTTTGTTTCAGTTCGAACTTGCTGTGAGAAAATCACCGCCGATAACGCCGCCAATCTTTTCGCGGACTATAGCCTTGTGTGCGAAGCCTTCGACCGCGCCGAATTCAAAGCCGATTTAGTCTGCTCTATGCTCGCGGCGGGGAAAACAGTCGTGGCGGCATCGGGTATGAACGGCGTCGGCGACTCGAACCTTATCACTACACAGCGCAAACTCGGCAAACTGTGGCTGTGCGGTGACGGGCTTGACTCCCCCCCCGAACTTGAGGCGGGTGTCGGCTTCATGGCTCCGCGAGTCATGCTTTGTGCGGCGCATCAAGCCAACGCGATTACTCGAATCTTATTAGGATTGGAAGAATTCACATGAAAGACTTGTTGACTATAGGCGGGCGGGAATTTTCTTCGCGATTTATTCTCGGCTCGGGGAAGTTTTCACTTGATATGACACGCACGGTCATTGAGCGGGGCGGCGTCGAAATGGCGACTCTCGCACTTCGTCGTGCCAACAGCGGCACAGACAGCATTCTTGACTATATGCCCGACGGAATCACCCTGCTCCCGAATACATCGGGGGCGCGGACTGCGCAGGAAGCTGTTCGAATTGCCCGGCTTGCCCGGGAACTCGGGTGCGGTGATTTCATCAAAGTCGAAGTCATTAACGACAGCAAGTATTTGCTCCCTGATAACGCCGAAACAGTCAAAGCCACTGAAATTTTGGCGAAGGACGGTTTCATAGTTATGCCTTATATGTTCCCGGATTTAGTTTCCGCTCGTGCTATGGCGAACGCAGGGGCGGCGGCGATTATGCCGCTCGGTGCGCCGATTGGCAGCAACAAAGGGCTGCTCACCCGAGACTTTGTGCAAATCTTAGTTGACGAAATTGACCTGCCAATCATCGTAGACGCGGGTATAGGGCGACCTTCTCAAGCTTGTGAGGCTATGGAAATGGGAGTCGCTGCTGTTATGGCTAACACCGCAGTCGCGACTGCTCGCGATGTCGGAGCAATGGCAGAGGCGTTCAAGCTTGCAGTGCAGTCGGGGCGATTGGCGTATCTTGCAGGGCTCGGGCGGGTGCTGGACTGTGAGGGTGAGGCGTCAAGCCCGTTGACCGGATTTTTGGAGGATTGACCGAATGGTGGCTGAACTTTTACAGGAGCTTCTGAGCCCCGAGGCAGGCAAAGACTTAGAGCGGCTTGCGCGACTCGCACGCGATGAGACCCGCCGCTGGTTCGGTAACTCTGTGAGCCTGTACACGCCGCTGTACCTTGCGAACTATTGCGACAATCACTGCACTTATTGCGGATTTAGCTGCAATAACGACATTTTACGCGGAAAACTTTCCGTTGCTGAAATTGAGGCAGAGTTCAAGGCAATCGCTGCGACAGGGCTTGAGGAAATTCTCTTGCTTACGGGGGAAAGCCGCGAAAAATCGCCGCCTGAATATATCTGCGAGGCGGTAAAACTTGCCCGTTCATACTTTCGCACAATCGGGCTTGAGGTCTATCCTCTCGAAGTCAGCGAATATGCGGATTTACACAAGGCGGGTGCAGATTTCGTCAGCGTGTATCAGGAAACTTATAACCGCGAACTCTACGCGAAATGCCATCCTGATAATACGCCGAAGTCGGACTTTGACTATAGGCTCGGTTCGCAGGAACGCGCCTTACAAGCGGGAATGCGGGGCGTGAGTTTCGGGGTGCTTCTCGGGCTGAACCCCGACTGGCGCAAAGACAGCTTAGAGGCAGGGTTACACGCGGCGCGGATTCAGCGCAAGTTCCCTCACTGTGAAATCAGCTTTTCTGTGCCGCGGCTGCGGGGCAGTGTCGCGACGGAATTGACGGAACGGGAACTTCTGCAAATCATGGCGGCGTACCGCATTGCTTTTCCTTATGCGGGCATTAACATATCTACTCGGGAACGGGCGCATTTCCGCGACAATGTCATCGGGATTGCCGCTAACAAGATTTCGGCGGGGGTTCGTGTGACTGTCGGCGGGCATTCGGGCGGGCAAAGCAAAGGCGACGGGCAGTTCGCGTTATCCGATGAGCGCAGTGTGGAGCAAATCAAATCGGCGATTTTGTCGAAAGGTCTGCAATGTGTTTATACAGATTATGTTTTATGTAGTTGACATTATGGCTTTTATATGATATACTGTAATTTGAATATGTTTTTATGAAGGAGATTATGAGCAATGAAAGTCGCACTAATTAACGGCAGCCCTCACGAGAACGGGACTACGGCGTTCGCACTCGGCGTAATCGCGGAGGAACTCAGCAAAAAGGATATAGAAAGCGAAGTAATCCACGTAGGGAGGCTCGGGCTCAGCGGCTGTATGGCTTGCGGAGGTTGCGCGGAATTTCGAAAGTGCATTCTTAAAGACAGCTTTAATGAAGTTTCAGAAAAAATCCACGAGGCGCAGGGGCTTGTAATCGGCTCGCCGGTGTATTACGCGGGAATAAACGGAACGCTCAAAGCTTTTCTTGACAGGCTGTTCTATTCGGGAACGGGGAAATTCCGCTTCAAACCTGCGGCGGGAATAGTCGCTATGCGGCGTGCAGGCGGAACTGCGGCTTTGCAGACCCTTAATCAATACTTCGAGTTTGCGGAAATGCTGATTACCCCTACTATGTATTGGAGTGCAGTTCACGGGCTTAACGCCTCTGAGGCGGAGCAGGACAAAGAAGGCGTGTGGCAGGCTCAGGTAATTGGGAAGAACATGGCGTATTTGCTCGACGTGATGAGCAAAGCGGGTTCCGGCTTCCCTGCCCCCGAACCACACCGGAGAGTCAAAATGAATTTTATCAGATAGGGCTGTGCAATTATGAGAAAACTGTTTGCTGTAACAACAACTGTAGTGCTAATCGCACTCATGATTTGCGGGTTGACGGCTTGCGACAAGGAACCCGAAATAATCGAAACACCGCCGCCGGACGAGGTTTTTGCGGCACTCGAAGACGCGGGCTTTTTTGAAGCCGCGCTGACTATGCGCGATGTTCCCGAAAGCAGATTGTCCGATTTGCACATAGTTCCCGACGACGCGGTGAGTTTCGTCGCGAAAGAGGCGGCTATTTCAGCGGTTTTTTTGCAACTCATCTTGATTGAAGCCCACTCGGAGCGGTTGGGTGCTGTTCACACGGCTATGCTCGAGTATCAGTCGGCATTACAACAGAACGCGACTGCCTATCCTCAGGGGGCAGTAGCGGCGGCAGCGTCGCGGGTGGGTTCACGGGGGAATTTAATCTGGCTCATTTGTGATGGGCGGGCAATTGAAATAGAACAAGCAATCATTGATTTAATTACAGGAGAATAACATCGTGAAAAAAATAGGACTTGACGTGGGTTCAACCACAGTAAAAATCGCGGTTTTAGACGAGAACAACGCAATTGTCTACAGCAAATATCAGCGGCACTTTTCTGACATTAAGAAAACACTCGCGGAAGTACTCAGCGAATGTGTGGATTTTCTGCAAGGCAAAAAAGAAAGCCTTGTCGCTGTACACGTAACAGGTTCAGGGGGGATTAACGCCGCGAAATGGCTTGAAATTCCCTTTGTGCAGGAAGTTACGGCGGGGGCTGTCGCTGTGGAAGAGCTTATTCCGCAGACAGATGTTGCAATTGAACTCGGCGGAGAAGACGCGAAGATTACATACTTCGCGGGGGGGCTTGAACAGCGCATGAACGGCTCTTGTGCCGGGGGAACGGGTGCGTTTATTGACCAGATGGCGGCACTCCTCAACACCGATATTACGGGGCTTGAAACACTCGCTGAAAAGTATGAGACTATCTATCCGATTGCTTCCCGTTGCGGGGTTTTCGCTAAGAGCGATATTCAGCCGCTGTTGAACGACGGCGCAAAAAAGTCTGACATTGCCGCGTCGATATACCAGTCGGTAGTCAATCAGACAATCAGCGGGCTTGCTTGCGGAAAGCCCATTCGCGGAAAAATCGCATTTCTCGGCGGCCCTCTGCACTATCTGCCTGAACTTCGCAAGCGATTCATCGAGACCCTTGCTCTTGAGGGCGATGACATTATCATTCCCGATAACGCGAACTTGTTCGTGGCTATGGGGGCGGCGTTGTCTAAAAGCAAGGACGATGTTGATGTTGATTTGAAAAGCCTCAAGGGCAAAATTGACAAGTTGTCGGACGTCGAAGTTCATGAGATTGAGCGGCTTGCGCCTCTGTTCACGAGTGATGAGCAACGCACGGAGTTCCTTGAACGCCACAAAGCGGGGGCTATTCCTACGGCTGAACTGTCCGAATACTCGGGCAAGTGCTACCTCGGGCTTGACATGGGAAGCACGACCACCAAAGCCGCGCTGATTAACGACAAAGCGGAAATCCTCTACTCGCACTATGACAACAACATGGGGGACCCCCTCAAGTCTGTCATCGGGATTCTCAAAGACATATATGCGAAACTCCCCAAAGGCGCGAGTATTGCGAAAGTTACCGCTACGGGTTACGGCGAGCATTTGGTAATCGCCGCACTCGGGGTTGACTACGGCGAAATCGAGACTATGGCGCATTACAAAGCCGCTGAAAAAATCCTCCCCGGTGTTGAGTTTATTCTCGACATCGGCGGGCAGGACATGAAGTGTATGCGTGTTCGCCCCTCTGAAGACGGCAAGCCGGGCGAGATTGACTCAATCTTGCTTAACGAAGCTTGTTCATCGGGGTGCGGTTCTTTTATCGAGAACTTCGCGAATGCTCTCGGCATGAAAGCCGCAGAGTTCGCAGAGGTGGGCTTAGAGGCTACTAATCCTGTTGACCTTGGCTCGCGCTGTACTGTGTTTATGAATTCGCGTGTAAAACAGGCGCAAAAGGAAGGCGCAAGCGTCGCGGATATATCTGCGGGGTTGAGTTACTCTGTTGTTAAGAACGCGCTGTTTAAGGTAATCAAAGTCCGTGAGCCTGAGTCTATGGGTACGAAAATCATAGTACAAGGCGGGACTTTCTTGAACAACTCTGTGCTTCGC